>DAMDNS010000140.1:0-6726 GCA_032083605.1 Ureibacillus sp. | reverse complement strand
ATTCTTTTTTATGACTATCCAAAGTATCATATCCATTTACCCTGAAGTCAAAGTGCAGGTTCAAAATTTAGATATTCTTAATTCTGGAGATCATATATTATTAGAAACCATCTTCAATAAGTCTTTATCTTATGTTGATGGCGCCATTATGGGCATCGCCAATGTATTGCAGGATATTTTATCTTATATAATAGAGCTTTTCATTTTTATCGTAGCCTTCTTTTTTTCTATATTCGAGTCTAAGAACAATCGATATTGGTTTTTCATTTATGTTCCAAAGCAATACCGGGAAGAATGGAAAGGCTATTTTTCGAAAGCGACGAGTCTATTTGGCTACTTTCTCTTTGTCGAATTCCAATTATTTATCATTACCTTCTTTTTATTGAGCTGTGGACTGGCATTATTGCAATTTGAACATCCAGTGAACAAATCTTTTTTAATATCTTTAGCAGATGCCCTTCCTTTTTTCGGTATTGGCCTATTCCTGATCCCGATTGCAATTTACTTCTTTGTTATCGGCGAAAACTTCTTATGTCTATCTCTGGTCATACTTTATATTTTTATAATGGTTACAAGACAAATTGCTGAGTCCTTGCTATGGGCATCTACATTCCACCTAAGAACCGTGCATACTTTCTTTATAAGCGCTGCCTCCATTTTACTGTTCGGCGTTTACGGTATCCTTCTAAGCCCATTCCTGCTACTTATCGCGGTAAAAGTTAAGTCAAAATCTATCTATGAATAATGAAGACCTGACCATTTTTAAGCTTCTTTTTTAACCAATAATAAATAGCTGGCTTATATAATTTTCTCGTAAACGGAATGATTAAAGTAAAACCTAAAAGATCTGTTAAAAACCCTGGTGCTACTAATAATACCCCACCAATGAAAATTAAAAACGTATCAATAATCGCAACACCCGGTGGATTTCCCTCCGACAGACTGTTTTGCAGATTACGAACTGATTGAATGCCTTGTTTTTTGGCAATGAGGATACCTATCACACTCGTTAATATTATGAACAATAATGTATTAAATACACCTAGAACTTTTCCAACTACTATAAAAAGAGCTATTTCAACTAATATTGCTGCTATAAAAACTCCTATTATTTTTCGCATATAAATTACACCTCCATTTTAGAAAGCATCTATTTAATAGATACGTTTTTTTAGGATAAAAGTTTCAAATTTATGCAATGTGAAAAAAGGAGCAACCTCAAATTGTTGAGCTGCTCCTTTTTTAATATATACGACTATTCATCAACTCGTCTATTTTTGTCGAGTTGTTTTTATTTATAAAACACTTGCATGTCCTTTGTAAATTACACCCGTTTCAGCATCCATCGTAATTTCTTGGCCATGCTGGATTAATGAAGTTGCTTCACTTACACCAACGATTACTGGAATACCGAGGCTAAGTCCAACAACTGCTGCATGACTTGTTAAACCGCCTTCTTCAGTAATTATCCCGGCACACTTCTTGATAGAATCCATCATTTCACGGTCCGTTCCTACCGTTACAAGAATAGTATCCTCTGCATCATAGCTACGAGCTTCCTCGGCGTTTCTCACAACCATTGCTTTACCGACAACCGATAGCTTCCCTACACCTTGGCCTTTTGCCAATAGGTCACCGATTACATGAACTTTCATTAAGTTTGTTGTACCCGCCTCACCAACTGGTACACCGGCAGTGATAATTACAACATCACCATGATCTACATGGCCGCGCTTCAATGCCTCATCCACTGATAGCTCTAAAATTTCATCCGTTGTTGTTACTTTTGGAGTAACAATTGGTGTAACCCCCCATACGAGTGTAAGCTTTTGAGCTGTTGAAGCAATATTCGTAATGGCAATAATCGGCACACCAGGACGATATTTTGCAATCATTCTAGCCGTTGTACCACTTGCAGTTGGTGCAAGTACAGATTTTACCCCTAAATTAATAGACGTATATGCTACTGCTTGAGAAAGAGCCTCCGTCATTGTTGACCCTCTTTCTTTGCTGCGCGTGTTCACAATCGAACGATAATCTAATGAATTCTCAGTGTATTCAGCGATTCTATTCATTGTTTTAACGGATTCCACTGGATAAAGTCCTGCTGCTGTCTCCCCTGATAGCATGATAGCATCTGTTCCATCAAAAATGGCATTCGCTACATCACTTGCTTCCGCTCGTGTCGGACGTGGGTTGCGCTGCATGGAATCTAGCATCTGAGTCGCAGTAATAACTGGTTTCCCGACTAAATTACATTTTTTAATTAATGTCTTTTGTACAAGAGGTACTTCTTCTGCCGGAATTTCCACACCCAAATCTCCGCGGGCAACCATTAAACCATCTGACACTTCGATGATTTCGTCAATATGATCAACGCCTTCTTGATTTTCAATTTTAGGGATGATTTGAATATGACTACCGCCATTTTGTTCAAGCAATTCACGAATTTCAAGTACGTCTTTCGGTGTACGAACGAAGGAAGCTGCGATAAAATCTACCCCCTGCTCAATACCAAATAGAATATCCTGCGCATCCTTCTCCGTGATTCCAGGAAGCTTTACTGACACTCCAGGTACATTTACTCCCTTTTTATTTTTCAATATACCTGCATTTTCAACGATAGTATGGATTAACCCTTTGTCTAAGTCCTTTGCTAATACACGGAGCTCAATTAAACCATCATCTAATAAGATTCGATCGTTTTGGTCAACGTCTTCAATTAGGTTCTCATAGGTTACAGAGAAGCTGCTTTCATTTCCAAGCACTTCTGTCATCGAAATATCGATGACCTGTCCTTGCTTAAGATGCAGTTCACCGTTTTCCATATTATTTGTACGAATTTCAGGGCCTTTAGTGTCTAGTAAAATTCCCACTGTTTTATTTAGTTTTTGTGCTACTTCTCGAATTGCTGCAATTCTAACGGAATGCTCTTCATGATTCCCGTGGGAAAAGTTCAATCTGGCTACATTCATGCCAGCTTCCATTAATTTTGCAAGCATTTCTGGTGATTCGCTAGCTGGACCTATAGTACATACAATTTTAGTTTTTCTCATATTTTTTCTCTCCGTTTACTTTAATTATATTGATAGTTCTTTCGACAACGTGTAAAGACTTAACTCTGCTTTATGCTTATTTGAAAAGGCTTCTTCTAAGTCATAATCATAGACCTGATGATTTTTCATACCCACTGCTCGTCCACTTCTGCCTTCTAAAAGGACTTCTACTGCCTTTGCTCCGAAACGCCCTGCTAAAACACGGTCTCGGGCTGAAGGGGATCCTCCTCGCTGGATATGGCCAAGAACAGAAACTCTTGTTGTAATACCCGCCTTCTCATGCAGAAGTTTTGCCAATTCGCTACCCGCCATTACTCCCTCAGCAACAATAATGATGCTATGCTTTTTGTCGCGGGCAACCCCATGTTCGATTCGAGCAATAATATCATCTATGTCGTACTCCTCTTCAGGAATCAAAATAGATTCCGCACCAGCAGCAAGACCTGCCCAAAGCGCTATATCCCCAGCATCTCTGCCCATTACCTCTACGATAAATGAATTTTCATGTGAAGTTGCTGTATCTCGAATTTTATCAATCGATTCGATGACTGTATTAAGTGCCGTATCAAAACCAATTGTGTACTCCGTACCAGGTATATCGTTATCAATAGTTCCAGGTACGCCTACACTTGGGAAGCCCTTCTTTGTCAGTGCCAGTGCCCCGCGGTATGAACCATCCCCGCCTATAACAACTAGACCTTCCACTCCAGCTTCTCGCATTTTTTCGATACCCTGAAGCTGGTATTGATCTTCTTTAAATTGCGGGCAACGAGACGAAAATAATTTCGTTCCTCCACGTTGAATGATTCCACCAACAGCACCTAAATCCAATAGCTCCATTCTGCCTTCGATAAAGCCCTCATACCCATGATAGATTCCCATTACTTCAACACCATGAAAATTCGCTTTACGAACAACCGCTCGAATGGCTGCGTTCATTCCTGGAGAATCTCCCCCACTTGTTAAAACGGCAATTCTCTTCATTTGTACAAAGAACCTCCTAATATTCCCTCATATTAAACACATTAGCATAAAATGAAATGAATGTGATTATTTCCAAAAAGTTATAACGATATATTTACATAAAATATATATTGTTGGAGAAATGCTTAAAATTTAGATAATTAACTAATCTTGTGTATTATTCTACTCTTATTCTGCAAAAAACACGAGCATCTCTATAATGTGAATTTTATGTTTATCGTAAACTCCTTTAATTGAATTATCATATTTGTGCCAATGGGCTAATATATATACTCGGTTTTGTCAGATTAGCGCTAGGTTCGTGACACTTCTTTAGTGTATCAGCAAATTTACACGCTACTAAAAAAGCTCGTTCCTGCAGCATGTTCCAGATAGGGTTAATCATTCAGATTCATGACTCTTTTATACCCCTTTTTAAAATAAATAATATTTATTTTGTTGAAGAAAACGCTGGCAAACGGATAAAGTTAGCAAAAAAAACGACAAAACCCGGTTTGGATTTTGTCATTTTTTTATAATTAAATACGCCGAAATAGATTTAGATAGTAGCATTCGTGAAGATTAGTTTGCTTCTTCTTCGATGAATTCGCCTATTTTTCTAAATTTAGTGTAACGGTTTTCGATTAGCTCTGATTCTGATAAAGCACTTAATTCTGTTAATGCATCATTAATGCACTTTTTCAATTCTTTCGCTTGAGCTTGTACATCTCGGTGTGCTCCCCCAGCAACCTCGATGACTATTCCATCAATAATATCCATCTCTTTTAAATCAAAAGCCGTAATTTTCATGGCTTCTGCTGCTTGTTTTGCCAGGGATGCATCCTTCCAAAGAATTGATGCGGCCCCCTCCGGCGAGATAACTGAATATGTGGAATTCTCGAGCATAAATAATTTATTTGCAACCCCTAATGCTAACGCTCCCCCACTGCCACCTTCACCAATGACAACACTGATGACAGGAACCTTAAGTCCGGCCATTTCAAAAAGATTTTTTGCTATGGCTTCACTTTGACCACGTTCTTCAGCGGCTTTACCTGGATAGGCTCCCTTTGTATCTATAAAGCAAATAATTGGTCTATTAAATTTCTCTGCCTGCTTCATCAAGCGCAATGCTTTTCTGTAGCCCTCTGGATGTGGCATACCAAAATTACGACGAATGTTTTCTTTTGTTGTTTTACCCCTTTGATGCCCGATAATCGTAATTGGCTGCCCCTCGAAACTCGCAATTCCCCCAATGATTGCTTCGTCATCTCCAAAGCCGCGATCCCCATGCAGCTCTATAAAATCAGAGAAAATTTCATTAATATAATCTAAAGTCGTTGGACGTTGTGCATGTCGAGCAACTTGTACTCGATCCCAAGGCTCCATATTCGTATAGATTTTCGTTTCCAATTGCTTAAGCCTTGTTTCAAGCGTCTCAATTTCAGATGACATATCGACTTCTGCATTTTTTGCAATTTCTTTTAATTCATCGATTTTTTCGCGAAGCTTAACTACAGGTTCCTCGAAGTCAAGTGATTTAGACATTTGAAACTCCTCCTTTTTGGTGCAGCTTGACAATTATTGCTAACTTATCGCGCATTTCTTTACGATGGAAAATGGCATCCAATTGACCGTGTGCAAGTAAAAATTCAGCTGTTTGAAAATCCTCCGGCAGCTTTTCACGAACTGTTTGCTCAATGACACGTCGACCAGCAAAACCAATCAAAGCTTGAGGCTCAGCTATATTTAAATCCCCTAATGATGCAAAGCTTGCTGAAACTCCCCCTGTTGTTGGATGAGTCATAATTGATATGAACAGTAGCCCATGATCGCTATGACGCTTTAACGCAACACTTGTTTTAGCCATTTGCATCAGCGAGATTACCCCTTCTTGCATACGTGCCCCACCGCTTGCTGTAAAAATAATAAATGGCAATTGATACTCTGTTGCCTTTTCAATGGCACGTGTAATTTTCTCGCCAACTACCGACCCCATTGAACCCATTCGGAAATGAGAATCCATAATTGCAATTACTACTTGTGCCCCTTTAATACTTCCCATCCCGGTTAAAACTGCTTCATTTAAACCCGTTTTGAGTGAATCAATTTCGATTTTCTCTAAATAGGAAGGGAATTTTAATGGGTTAGAAGTACGTAAGTTTTCATCAAAAGATTCAAATGTACCTTCATCTAATAAAATAGAAACTCTTTCCCAAGCAGTCATTTTATAATGATAATCACAATTAGGACAAACTTTTAAATTAGTGTCTAATTCCTTAGTTAAGTAGATTTTTTTGCACTCGGGACATTTTGTCATTAAATCTGCAGGAAAGGAATTTTCTTTATTTCGATCGACAATGACACCTTTTTGTTTCTTTTTGTTAATAGATAATAAACTTCTAATTGCCACTGTTTTTCCCCCTTACAATTATGATGATGAATTTCTCAAATAGTGAATCCAGTTTTCATAAGCGCTTAATGCTTCTCTTTCATAGCCAAGCTGTAATGATTTTATCAGCATCTGAAGCATCGGCTTTTCTTCTTCGGTTGATAACTTTTTAAGTGGTGTTGCACTATATGCAGCGAGCTGTATCCATATTTTTAAAGCTAATCTATTACAAGAAGCGATCATTAACTCTCTTAATAAGAGGTCGCGGACAATTTCATTTTCAAGCTCTAGTTTCATAAACAAGCTTTCCCAAAC
>DAMDNS010000139.1:0-6727 GCA_032083605.1 Ureibacillus sp. | reverse complement strand
GAATCATACTCACATATACTTGTAATTTCATTGGCAAATACATTATTTTCTATATTGTCAGATAGAGAGAAGGCACCAATGGCCATAACACTAATCAATGGTTTCAATATCTTTTTCATAGTTAACTATTACACTTCCTTTCATATTATCCTAGATTAATAGCATTCAGATTCATGTTATCATAAATCCATTATTTGGGACAGGATAAAAGCCAACCTTATTTCCAATAAATTAGGATAAATAGATTAAAAAGAACTGTGGATGTGTTCCTAATGCTCCCGAAAAGGCCATATATCGTTTATTCATTGACTTTTACCTATAAGGGTTTAGTGAGAATCTTGGTTGTCAAAGACATGTTCTGTATTAAACAATCGTGTCTTTATGATCATAAAAATATCCTCCATTCTATTTAATTGGAGGAGTACTAGATTCTATATTCACATTGTATGTTTGAGGACTTTAAAATTTAAAAAGGGATCCTGCATCGATTAAAGAAGCAGAATCCCTTTTTCTCACAAACCCTTATAGATTTGTTTACTTTTTTATGACGTCCCAGGAGGGATTCGAACCCCCGACCGTACGCTTAGAAGGCGTATGCTCTATCCGGCTGAGCTACTGAGACAGTTGCAATCAAGTTAGTTAGTAACCTGAAGGACAATTATTATTATAGTCTCTAAAATTGGAAATGTCAATGGAATTTGTAAAATAATTTTTGTTTTCCTTATAAAATTTTCCGTTTCTTGAATTACTCGGTTAATTCATAAGTATTTGTAAAAATTTCTTCTCCAGCATCAGTGTAAGCAGTCACATTCCAAGCGTGATCCAACCATTCTACAACCACATAACTTTTCTTGGCAATGCCGCGTGGTTTCAGCAGGCTTCCTGGATTTACAAATAATATATTGTCCACTAGTTCTGCACCCAATACATGAGAATGACCAAAAAAGGCAACGTTAGCCTCTACTTCTTTTGAATGGTAAAGTAAATTCATGATTGTGGACTTCACATTTAGCAAATGGCCGTGTGCAACAAATACTTTCATTCCCTCAATCTCAAACAACTCCTCATCTGGGAATCGATCATCTCGGTCGCAGTTGCCGCGCACTTTCCACACACCTTCTAAATAAGGATGATCAAAGGCAAGCTCACTGTCTCCACAATGGATAATGGCATCCACATTTGAATTAGCTTCCCGCACCCGTTTAATCACTTCTGCATCCCCGTGCGTATCACTCATTACCAACAATTTCATCAAACACACCTCCAATTAGAAAAGATGTCCAGTATCTTTATGAAAAATACTGGACTAGAAATTAATTTTGCCGGAATGGATTTAGTATAATGGAGACTTTTCGAATTTTATTGGACATTTCCAAATATCACTCGCTATTTTGAAGGTTACCGATAAGCCAAGAACCTCCGTCCCTATTCCACAAGCCCTACTTCATCAAGCCCTGCAGCTCTTCAGCCAATTTGCGAATCGCATTCCCGCGGTGGGAAATAGCGCCTTTTTCTTCAGGTGATAGTTCGGCCATCGCCCGATTCAACTGTGGTACGAAGAAGATTGGGTCGTACCCAAAGCCGTTTGTTCCACGCTTTCCAGTTAAGATCACGCCTTCACATGTACCGAAAACAGTATGTGTCTCCACTTCCGGGCCAGCGATTGCTAGGGCACAACAGAATCGGGCTGTACGTTCTGCTTCAGGGACACCTTCTAATTTCTCTAGCACCTTCACGATGTTCGCTTCATCATCATGGTCGCCTGCATAACGTGCAGAATACACGCCTGGTTCGCCGTTAAGCGCATCTACGGCTAGTCCACTGTCATCTGCAATCACAAGCTTGCCTAGCTCGCGGGAAAGGGTTTCTGCCTTTAAAATTGCGTTTTCTTCAAAGGTTTTGCCCGTTTCTTCGATTTCCATGTCAGGGGCAACTTCAAACATTGTCACGACTTCATAGCCTAGTGGAGAAAATAGCGCTTCGAAATCTTTTGCTTTGCCCTTATTTTTTGTAGCAATCACGACTTGCTTCATTACGCTTCCTCCTTCGCATCTCTTACCAAAGTAGCCGCTTCACCAAGTGCCGATTTTTGAATGGCTATCAATTCTTGGATTCCTTTTTCACCTAAATCCAATAATTCATTAAGCTCGCTGCGAGAAAATGTTGCTTCTTCTCCTGTCCCTTGGATTTCGACAAATCGTCCGCTTCCTGTCATTACTAAATTCATATCAACCGCTGCAGCAGAATCTTCTATATAGTTTAAGTCTAACACTGCTCCGATTTCATCGACAAAGCCAACACTCGTTGCCGCCAGATAGTCCACTATCGGGAACTTTGCAAATGGTTTTACTTCATGAATTTTCTCCAGGGCTTGTGTTAATGCCACAAACGCACCAGTAATAGAAGCCGTGCGTGTACCACCGTCTGCCTGGATAACATCACAATCGATCCAGATTGTTTTTTCACCCAGTGCCTTTAGATCAACAATGGCACGTAATGCTCGACCGATTAATCGCTGAATTTCCATAGTACGTCCGTTGATTTTCCCACGGGAAGAATCACGTTGAGTACGTTCTGCTGTTGCTCTTGGAAGCATAGAATATTCAGCAGTAATCCATCCTTTTCCTTGGCCGCGCAAGAAGCCAGGAACTCGATCATCTACTGTTGCTGTGCAAATAACCTTAGTATCACCAACCTGAATGAGTACAGAACCTTCAGGGTGCATTAAATAATTTGTTTCAATTTTAACTGGTCTTAATTGTTCGACAGCTCGTCCATCATGTCTTGTCATATTGATCCTCCTAGTTGTTTCGCGCTACCCATCTTACCATAATTTTCACTACTTTTCGAGTTGTGTACCAGGTCCGCATTTAATTCTGAATATTCAGAATTAAATGCGGACCTGGTACACAAAAATACACAAAAATGCTCGAAAGCAGGCAACCCGCTTTCGAGCTCTAGGTAAGTTTGCATATCAAGGTTGTTAAAGAAAAGTGATATTACCAATGAATACGTTTATAGTTTTATGCGTCGTATGTCTAATTCATTTGACTCTAACCAATTGTTTGCAATCATACGAAAGATTGGTACTGAACCGGTTGTAAAGAAGACATGGTGCGGGTGCTCGGAAGTGGAAAGCCCCTGATTATATTCTAGTAAATCTTTCACTTCTTTTGCCGTTTCCTCTGCTGAAGAAAGTACAGCAACATGTGGTCCTACAACTTTTTCAATATGATGCTGGATAATTGGATAATGAGTACATCCTAAAATCACTGTATCAAACTTTTTGTCGGCAAGCGGCTTTAAGACTTTTGCTACTAAGTCGAATGCAAACTGGCCCTCGTATTCGCCACTTTCAACAAGTGGAACAAATGTCGGACACGCAAGAGGAATTATTTTCGCCTTCGTACTTAAAGAAAGTAGAGCATTTTCATATGCTCCACTTTTTATTGTACCTTCTGTTGCAAGTACGACGATTTCATTACGCTTAGTTTTTTTCTCGGCGGCACGCGCACCAGCATTTATCACACCGATGACAGGAATTGACAGATGCTTCTGCAGACTTTCTAAAGCCACCGCCGTTGCTGTATTACATGCGACAACGAGCATTTTAATATTCATCTTTTCCAATGCTTTAGCCATTTGCCATGTAAAGTGTAAAACTTCACGTCTGTTACGCGGTCCATAAGGACATCTTGCTGTATCGCCAATATAGTATATTGTTTCGTTTGGTAATAACTTCATCATTTGTTTTGCAACCGTTAAGCCGCCAACGCCTGAATCAATAACGCCTATCGGGGCATTCACAAAAACCGCCTCTAATCCTATTACATTTGTTGATGTAGTTTGTGCAGCAATTTTGATAAGCTTTCTACTTCCGACTCATCAAACCCCACTAGCACATCCTGTAAGTAATTCTGTCTTTTTTCGATTACTTCTTCGATTATTCTTTCGCCTTCTTGAAGTAAATGAATGTGTACAACTCGGCGGTCTTGCTCATCACGAATACGCACTACCAATTCATTTTTTTCCATACGATCAACTAAATCTGTTGTCGTACTAAAAGCTAAATACATTTTATTCGATAATTCACCAATTGTCATATCGCCTGCTTCATGCAACCATTGAAGCGCTACAAATTGCGGCGGAGTAATTGTATAGTTGCTTAGAATCTCTCTACCTTTTTGTTTTATCAAATGTGAAATAAAGCGAAGTTCTTTTTCTAAAAATGCTACAGTTTCCTGGCTGTGCTTTTCGTCCATCCTCATTAAGTACAGTCACTCCTCAAGAATCAATTCAGTCTTTAGCGACTTTGAATTCCGCACGCACTACTCGGAACAAAATATATGTGCTAGACATTACTATCTAATTCTATTTTGAAGTGTTTCAGACGAAATAGCAAGCATCCAATCAGTGTAATGATAATTCTTCTAGCCTCAGCAATTCAATTAATGCTTGTGATCTACTGGATACGCCCAGCTTTTGAATCGTGTTTGAAATATGATTACGCACCGTTTTTTCGCTAATGCCCAACTTTTGCGAAATATCTTTAGTAGAATAATCCAAGATAAGTAACTGGAAAATTTCCCGTTCTCTTTTCGTCAAAAGTGAACGATGCTGCGGGCTATTCATAAGGCAACACCCTCCTATCTCCTCTTCTATGTAAAGTATGATAAGAGTTGAAAGGCTGTGAGGGCATTTTCACTATTTCTGATGTAATATTATTTTTTCTTTTTCATCCCAAGGAATGGCTTTACCTGAAGATTTATCGATTTGAACAATCGTACCTCTGCCGATAAAACATGGTTCATCTTTTGTGTTTCTCGCTAAATAATGAATGTCGATGGAAGAGTTTCCAATTCGTGCTGCCTTTACATAGATTCGGAGAGTTTCATCAAAATATACTTGTTTTAAATAATCACATTGCAAATCTGCTACAACAGGAATTTTTGTTATTTCACCTGTAGACCAATCCATAAAACCGAGATGCTTCAGATATTCGATACGAGCATACTCAAAATATGCAAATGGTACCGTATTGTTCAAATGCCCATACATATCCGTTTCGGAAAATCTAACGGTTACC
Organism: Ureibacillus sp.; assembly: GCA_032083605.1. Taxonomy (GTDB): domain Bacteria; phylum Bacillota; class Bacilli; order Bacillales_A; family Planococcaceae; genus Ureibacillus. The sequence goes on along the minus strand of DAMDNS010000139.1, from coordinate 1,641 downwards.
TCAACAAAAAATTTAAATTCTTCCTCCCATTTTTGCAGATCATCAATATAACTTGCCTTCATGCTAAAAACCCCTTCCCCCATTTTTCTCCCTATTCCCTTTAGCCAATGTCCCTATCTGCTAATCAACTTTGCCTAAGGCTTATTGTAGCTATCCCAGCAGACATCCAGCTTCCATCTTATGTTACCTTCATTGAAATGAGAAGCTCAAAAATGAATAGTGGTTCATTAAATTATATCAAATATCATCAGGAAGGATAAAGGAGATTGCCTTACTAATTTAATCTGAAATGGTAATTTTATCCGTCGCCATAATGATTTGGTCTGGACTCATCAACAAAACTCAGAAGAAATCCATTTCCCTTTACCAAAAGAATAGGAATTATTTAGAAGAAGTTTTGTTTCATTAAAATGCATGAAGAATTTATATCGTCCTATCTTATGCAACACAACGTAAAAAGGGTATCCAAAAGTCATAAAAATGACTTGGAATACCCTTTTCTGTAGGAAAAACTAATAACTTCTTATTTAACTAATATTATATTAGTCAACCATATTGTCTGAACCGAAGAAGTTACGGAACATTTGAACAGTTGTTGAACGGTTAAGAGCTGCAATTGAAGTTGTTAATGGAATACCTTTTGGACATGCAGCCACACAGTTTTGTGAGTTACCGCAGTTTGCAAGGCCACCATCACCCATAATTTCTGCAAGACGTTCATCTTTATTCATGGCACCAGTTGGGTGTGTGTTGAATAAACGTACTTGTGATAATGGAGCTGGTCCGATAAATGAAGCTTTTTCAGAAACGTTTGGACATGCTTCCATACATACACCACAAGTCATACATTTAGATAATTCATAAGCCCATTGACGTTTGCGCTCTGGCATACGAGGACCTTCGCCTAAATCGTAGCTTCCGTCGATTGGAACCCAGGCTTTCACTTTTTTAAGTGCGTTGAACATACGGCTACGGTCAACTTGTAAGTCACGAACTACTGGGAAAGTTTTCATTGGCTCTAAACGTACAGGTTGTTCTAATTGGTCAATTAATGTAGAACATGATTGACGAGGACGACCATTGATAACCATTGAACATGCCCCACATACCTCTTCAAGACAGTTCATATCCCAAGTGACTGGTGACGTGTTTTTTCCGTCAGCAGTAACAGGGTTTTGCTGAATTGCCATTAAGGCAGAGATCACATTCATACCAGGACGATAAGGCACTTCGAATTTTTCCCAACGAGTTGCGCCACCTTCAGTATCTTGACGAAGGATTTCCATTTTAACAGTTCTTCCAGTTTCTACTGGTGTTGTCATGATTAATGACCTCCCTTAAGTTTATGAAGAATAGTCACGTTTACGTGGCGGAATTAGGGAAACATCTACTTCTTGATAAGAAATTTCAGGTTCACCAGTTTGTGGGTTGAACTTCGCCATTGTTGTTTTTAAGAAGTTCTCATCATCACGTTCTGGGAAATCTGGTTTGTAGTGCGCTCCACGAGATTCGTTACGTAAAAGTGCGCCTTTAGTAATTACACGAGCAAGGTATAACATGTTTTTCAACTGACGTGTAAAGTGAGCACCTTGGTTACTCCATTTTTGCGTATCGTTGATGTTGATGTTTTCCCAACGTTGT
>DAMDNS010000138.1:0-6741 GCA_032083605.1 Ureibacillus sp. | reverse complement strand
ATGTGGGGGACATATAATTCGTTAAGTTATTTCGGCTTATCTTACATCGAGTTTATCGGCATTTTCGATAAAGCACTTTTTGAAAAATCCGCCCAAGAGCCCTTTACATTACATGAAACATACAAGAAAAAGGGCTATCAAAATGGAGTAGTTCGAATCGCTATCCGAACAAATTCCATCGAGAAGGATGCAGAAAACCTAAAATCATTAGGCTACGATGTCAATGGTCCCGCTGAATTCTCAAGAAGACGTCCAGATGGCGACTTAATCCAGTGGAAGCTACTTCACTTTGGTAAAAAAGATCAAAGTCTAGAATTTCCTTTTATAATTCAATGGAATGGCTCCGATAACGAACGTTATCAAAACCTTGTCGAGTCAGGGACCATAAAACCCCATCCGCTTGGTGATCTACAAATTCATGAAATCGAATTTGCAGTGGACCATTTAGCAATTGCAACAGAATGGGGGAAGGCTTTGGATTTTCAAGTAGCGGAGGAAACTGAGGCATTTGTAAAGTTAAAAGCACAAAATTGTTTACTGACATTTAAACGTGTGGCTGGAAGTAATCATATTTCTCGCATTTTTATAATAGGTGCCCATGAAGAAAAAGAAGAGATTATTGAAGGAGCGGCATACTTCTTTCGAAAATAGATGATAATGCATTCAAGAGCATGCTTTGACTAATAAGCATGTTCTTTTTATTTGCAAATAATATCACTTGAAAATAAGAACAAATGTTCTTATAATGAATTTAAGAAATGTTTCGGAGGGTGAGTGAGATGCATGGATTTACCAAAAGAGATTAAATCAATGATCCATCTGTATGTCATTTTAGAATTAGCGATAAAGTCAGTAAAACACGACCAAAAATTATTTGAATCCTTCAAAGTGAAGCGTCCTTATTTATCTTTTTGTGCCGAGCAATTGGAATTGTTGAAAGAGGAGTTTAACAAAGTATCCAAATCCTTATATAAAGCAGGCGTAACATATGAAAAGTATCAATGCTTTAATCAAAGCGAATGCTTATATAGCTTCAACTTTCGTGGGAAAATAATACCCTTCCAATACAATGGGGGAGTATTGAAAGGGCAAGTGGAACGAAAAATCAACCTTATCTTAAAAGCGATAAAAAGGGAAGTGCCAAATTGATAAAGCAAGATAAAAACGGACTTACTGAAGAAGAAAAGGAAAAATTTCTAGCGGAAATAATCCCCATTCTTGAAAAGAAATCATTAGAAGAGATCGAATTGGTACTAAAGCAAATTTCTTCAAATGAAATGAATAAAGTTTAGCTTCTAAAAAGCACTGCGCTTTTTTTAAGTACGAACCATATCCACAACGATCGTCGCGATGAAATACGTAATAATGGAGATGATTGCCCCCATTAGGCCGAATAGAAGGAAGGCCATCATGAATATAAAGATATTGATGATAAAAATGGATTGTCCAACAGAATAGGAGGTTCTGTAAGAGATAAGAATTGCCAGCACGTCTGTCCCATCCAAGGCTCCACCATTGCGAAGTACAATTCCAATCCCCAGCCCAAGTAAAACTGCACCAATAAAGATTAATAAAATAGAATCCCCAAAAAGGAAAGGAGGGAATACATCTAATATGCTCGTTGATACAGTTAGAGAAATAATCCCCAACATGGTCAAAAATGCGAATCGTTTCCCTAAATGGACATAGCCTAAAAAAATGAAAGGGATATTCAGAATAAATAGAAGAGCGCTTAAGGATAGTCCCAATTTTTCAGAAAGCATCATGGATATACCGGTTATTCCCCCATCAATCAAGCCATACGGAATAAGAATTACCTCAAGACTAATCGCTGCAATAAACGCACCTAAAATAATCCAAGGAATTTTTGATAGTAAGTCCATTACGTATATTTTATAGAGCTTTTTTGATCTCAAATCCGTTCCCCTTATATGTATAGTTGGCAAAGGAAGTAAATGAGCCTTCCAATACCTATACCATAATTATGAATTCATCAAGAAAAACATACATAAAAAGATTTCGAACAAGATCTGAAACAACAAAAAATAGGAAATTCGGATGATGTATAGGGGTTAATTAATCTAAATAAAGGACTTGTAAACTCGTTTCACGAATTATTGGTAAGGAGGGGGCTTTTACATGGAAAAGAGATCAACCATTGAACGAATTTTTTTAGCTGTTATTTTATTGTTCTTTTTCGTTTTTGGAGCTGGTATTGCAGGTTTTTACACCTTGATAATGGGGAAAATTCATTACATTGGACTTATTCTATCTCTAGCAATCTTTCTATATTTACTTTGTGTTTTAGGAAGCTTTGAGTTTTTTAAAACAAAAAAGAGAAAAGTAGTATTTTCAATCATTGCATTCCTGTGCATTGGACTGACCGCCATATCCCCAATTTATGAAGCATTTAAAAGCCAAATACCTACAGTAGGTTCTGAAGTAAATATTTATGAATATACACCGTTTTCTGATAATCGCCGGATTGCTGAATTTGATGAAGACTCAACATTGAAGTTTACAGATAACTTACCGAAAATCGATGGTGCAACTGCTTTATATCCACTATATTCAGCAATTGTTCAAGCTACATATCCAGAGAAAAATTATGATCCATATGATGGCGAAGTGATGGTCAACACAACGCCGACTGCTTATACAAACTTAATTAATGGGGAAGTTGATATGATATTTGCTGCTGCACCGTCAGTCTCGCAAGTAAATCGTGCAAAACAGCGAGGCTTTGAATTAGAGCTTACGCCTATCGGAAGAGAAGCCTTTGTATTTTTTGTAAATAATAACAATGCTGTGGATGGGGTTTCAAGTGACCAATTGAAAGGGATTTATTCTGGTGAAATCACCAACTGGAAAGAGGTAGGTGGAAGGGATGATGTAATCCGTGCTTTCCAACGCCCTGAAGATAGTGGTTCACAGTCTGCATTACAGGCCTTCATGGGAGAAACACCTATCATGGAAGCACCGACAGAAGATGTTGCATCAGGAATGGGTGGAATAATTAACGAAGTAGCCCAATATAGAAATTATAAAAACGCCATTGGTTATACTTTTCGATTTTATTCAACCGAAATGGTTCGAAATAACAAAATCAAACTGCTTGAAATTGATGGGGTAGCTCCAACAAAAGAAAATATCCGTAATGATCGTTATCCAATCTCATCGGAATTTTATATAGTTACAGCAGGGACGGATAACCCAAACGTCAAAAAATTAATCGATTGGGTTTTATCAAGGCAGGGACAAGAGCTGGTTGAGAAGACAGGCTATGTTCCAATAACTGAAAATCAAAAATGAAGTACCGAGTTTTTCGATACCTCATTTTCCTTAAATAAATTTTAGACAACAAAAAAACCAGTCTTACTTGTTTTGTCTGACTGGCACCAACTTATAGTTTAACAACATTTGAGGCTTGGGGACCGCGATTTCCTTCGACTATATCAAATGATACAGGTTGTCCCTCATCTAACGTACGGAACCCTTCTTCTTGTATGCCCGTGAAGTGAACGAAAACGTCTTCACCATCGTTGCATTCAATGAAACCATAGCCCTTTTCATTATTGAACCATTTCACTTTACCTTGGTGCATAGAGGCGTTCTCCTCCTATTTCGTTAGTATGGCATTTATTAATGTTGCGATTACGAATTAAAATATACATGATTGTGTTAATAGTGTCAACATTTTGACATTTTTCGAAATAACTTGTCCTGATAGTTTGTATTAAAAAGTTTATAATTAGATGGAACTAGAGAGAAAGTAGGCATGAGTGATATGACAACAACTAATCCATTAACCGATTTACAAATTGCAAGTCAAACGGAAATGAGACCAATCACCGAGATTGCGGCATCTGCTCAAATTCCACAGGATGCAATCGAGCAATACGGAAAATATAAAGCAAAAATCGACCCTACCAAAATTATAGGAAATGCTAAAGGGAAAGTAGTCCTTGTAACTGCCACAAGTCCAACCCCTGCTGGAGAGGGGAAATCCACGATTACAGTAGGACTTTCTGATGCTTTAAAACAATTGGACCAAAAAGTCATTGTAGCATTACGTGAGCCTTCCCTTGGACCTGTCATGGGGATCAAAGGAGGAGCAACAGGGGGCGGCTATTCACAGGTTGTCCCAATGGAAGATATAAATTTGCATTTCACAGGCGATATCCACGCTATTACTACTGCGAATAATGCACTAGCTGCTCTAATCGATAATCATATCCATCAAGGAAATGAATTACAAATCGATCCAAGACGAATTATCTGGAAAAGGGTATTAGATATAAACGACCGTGCCCTGCGTAATATCGTAGTAGGCTTAGGTGGGCCGATTCAGGGAGTGCCTCGTGAAGACGGTTTTGATATTACAGTTGCATCTGAAATTATGGCAGTTTTTTGCCTAGCAACCAGCTTGGAAGATTTGAAAGAACGTTTAGCGAGCATTGTTATCGGGTATTCATACGAAAAGGAACCTATCTTGGTGCGTGATTTAGGAGTTGAAGGTGCCTTAACTCTATTGTTAAAGGATGCCTTTAAACCAAATTTAGTGCAGACAATTGAAGGAACTCCGGCACTTATTCACGGTGGTCCATTTGCGAACATTGCTCATGGCTGCAATTCCATCATTGCAACGCAAACTGCGCGGAAGCTTGCTGATATTGTTGTAACAGAAGCTGGATTTGGGGCTGATTTAGGTGCAGAAAAATTCATGAATATAAAAGCTAGGCAAGGTGGATTTGCTCCTGATGCGGTCGTTGTGGTCACGACGATCCGTGCTTTAAAAATGCATGGAGGCGTTATGAAACAAGAGCTTGCTATGGAAAATGTAGTGGCCCTAGAAAAAGGTATTCCAAATCTGGAAAAACATCTTGATACGATTCGTCAATTTGGCATAGAACCTATTGTTGCATTGAATCGCTTTGTTACGGATACAGAAGATGAGTTAACTACAATATTAAATTGGGCACATACAAATGGCATCCGAATTGCTCGTACAAACGTATGGGAGGAGGGCGGCAAAGGGGGAATAGAGCTTGCTCAGCATGTTCTTGAAGTGCTTGATACACCTCAAAATTTTGCTCCACTTTATCATACAACAGAGTCCATTGAACAAAAAATCTCTGCTATTGTTACAAAGGTCTACGGTGGTGAAGGTGTTCAATTTACAGACAAAGCGAAAAAGCAAATGATACAAATCGAACAGCTTAAATGGGATGGATATCCGATATGCATGGCGAAAACACAATACTCCCTTTCTGACGATCCAACACAATTGGGCCGACCAGAAGACTTTATGGTTACTGTTCGGGAAGTTATTCCAAAGCTAGGTGCAGGCTTTCTTGTTTGTTTAACAGGTGAGATCATGACAATGCCAGGCTTGCCAAAAGAACCTGCAGCACTCCGTATGGACGTGTCCGAAGATGGTAAAGCACTTGGACTCTTTTAATTCATTCTAATAAACATTTTTGAACCCCCTCTTAAAATAGTGAACCTTTTTAAGAGGGGTATTGAAGATTCACTGAAATGATAAAGGTATTCACAGTAGAGTAATCAGAGTAGTTTCGATAAAACTATGTATTCTTGTTGTATTCTAGTATTGAAGCAGATTTAATTTTCAAATGAAATAGGGAGCTTAAAAATGGATATTCAAAAAAATAGTCTTAAGCCATTTATATCACTAATATTCTCTGCAGGAATTCCGAGAGCAGCATTAACTTTTGGCTTGATTTTTAGCTTCATTACAACAATTGTCGGACTTACAATCCCGATGCTGACAAGAGAATTCGTGGATGGGTTTTCTCTATCGAGTGTCAGTACCACATTAATTATTTTGATTGTGGGAGTTTTTATCTTACAAGCGGTAATCGACGGTGTTTCTACTTATTTGCTTGCCTATGTGGGTCAAAAAGTGGTGGCAAATATGCGCGAAAAAATGTGGCTTAAAATGATTAGATTGCCCGTGTCCTACTTCGATACTCAACAAAGTGGAGAATCTGTCAGCCGGGTTGTCAATGATACAGGGATTGTGAAGGATTTGATCTCTCAGCATTTTCCGCAATTTATCTCAGGACTGATTTCTATTATTGGAGCAGTCGTGATTTTATTTATCATGGATTGGAAAATGACTTTAATCATGTTAATTTCCGTGCCAATTACAGTGGTAATCATGGTTCCTTTGGGTTCGAAAATGGCGAAAATTTCAAAGGGATTACAGGATGAAACGGCTTCGTTCTCAGGCAATATTCAACAAACGATTAGTGAAATACGCCTGATGAAATCTTCCAATGCGGAGCACTTTGAAGAGCATAAGGGTAAGAATGGCATTCTGTCACTTTTAAAATTTGGTTTGCGAGAAGCAAAAATTTTCGCTTTAATTGGACCTTTTATGTACACCGTTGTAATGTTTGTCATCGTGATGATTATTGGTTATGGCGGAATACGTGTAGCAGAAGGAACAATGACAACAGGATCTCTCGTAGCATTCCTATTATATTTATTCCAAATTATTTTCCCGATTACGTCCTTTGCCATGTTTTTTACCCAGCTTCAAAAAGCAAAAGGGGCAACGGAGCGAATTATCAATATTCTTGAAATGCCTCTTGAAGAGGGGCAGGAGGGAATTGAGATGGATCTCAAAAATGAACAGATCCAGGTCATCAATGTGTCCTATGCTTATAATGAGGACGAACCTGTCATTAAAGACGTCTCCTTTGAAGCCAAACCAGG
>DAMDNS010000137.1:0-6818 GCA_032083605.1 Ureibacillus sp. | reverse complement strand
TGTATAGATTTCATGCGGCCTTCAACCTTTAACGAATCAATGCCAAGCTCAATCATATGTGGAATGGATTCAATTAGTTTTAAGTCTTTAGGACTCATCGCAAATGGCGCATCACTTTCAGTAAATAGCGCCTTTTCCTCACCGTCAACCTCTTCATATAAATCATAATCCCAACGACATGATTGACAGCACCCACCACGGTTAGAGTCACGCGCTGTCATATGGTTTGATAAAACACATCGACCAGAATAAGCAATACACATTGCTCCATGAACAAAGGCTTCGATTTCTATATCTACCTCTTGTTTCATTTTCAGCATTTCTTCAGCACCAACTTCACGCGCCAATACCACACGATGAAGCCCCTCTTGCTTCCAATACTTCACTGCCTTCCAATTGGATAAGGATTGCTGTGTAGACAAATGGATTTCAAGCTTTGGTGCCACACGACGACAAGTTTCGATAATTAAAGGGTCGGCAACAATAATCCCTTTTACTCCTACACCTTCGATTGCTTGTAAGTATTCCTCAAGACCAGCCATATTTTCATTATGTGCAAAAATGTTCGTTGTTACATAAATAACAGCACCATATTCTTTTGCAAACTCGACACCTTCACGCATCTCTTCTATAGAAAAATTGCCCGCATTTGAACGCAATCCGAATTCTTGACCACCAATAAATACAGCATCCGCCCCATAATGAACAGCTACCTTCAGCTTTTCTAAACTCCCAGCCGGTGCAAGCAATTCGGGTTTTTTAGTAATGACACGTTTGCCATTAACAATTTCGCTAATTCTTTCATTTTCTATTAGTTGTAACAAGGCTATTTGCTCCTTTCTAATAAACTGTTTCCTTAAAGATAAATCCTGTATCAAGTGGACGTAATTCAGGTTGAATTTTTTCAATCTTTTCTAATAGCTCGTCCTTTATGTCGTCATATGCATCTTCGCCATTATCAAAATAAGCATCAATGGCTTGGCGGTAACAATTGGTTACTGTATTAATGTAGGCTTCCGTATGTTGAACACCATCGAATTTTAATGAATCGATTCCCGCTTCGAAAAGCTCAGTTAATTCATCAATCAGACACATATCATTTGGAGAAAAAATATGAGTTCCGTTTACATCTTCATAGATTGGGTATTTATTTTTACGTTCTTTATCGTGCAGGAACATATTTTTGTTTTCTTTACGGTTTTCAATCTCCATTGCTTCTCCGCGATACAGGAAATAGTTACCTAATAGAGAGCGTTTGGATTGGAACATGCAAGTCATTCCATGGATTTGCACTTGAATTTCAGGCTTGGCATTTTCTTTAATTTCAATTACTTCTTCCAATGAAAGCTCACGGGCAAGTACAGCGCGTTCTGCTCCTCTTTCGTTCCAGTAATTTGCTTGGAACCAGTTTGTAGCAATTGTTTCAGGGTTCCAATGAAGTGGAATCGTAATGCCTAATTCACGAACGGCCACTACTACGGCCGGGTCGCCAAAAATTAATGCATCCACACCAATTCGCTGCATTTCTTTTAAATATTCCTCCATCGCCTCTAAACGATCATTATGGAAAATAGCATTTACTGCCACATATATTTTCTTCCCTGCTTGGTGGATTATCTTCGTCGCTTCCTCCACCTCTGTTACTGAAAATTCACCCGCTAAACGCAAGCCAAATTGTTGTTCACCAATAACAAAAGCATCTGCGCCCATCTCAATTAAGGCTTTAACATGTTCTACTGTCTTTGGTGTCACTAATAATTCAGGTTTCTTCATGATACGTCACCTCTTTAAACAAATTAATAAGCCATCGCCCACTGGGAAAAATGTACTATCGTAATCAGGATGTTCCATTATCCAGTCAGCAAAAGTTTTCAAATTACGAATCATTGTTCTTTTACGTCTTGGGACTTCTTTTATATCTAGATCAGATAATCCGTGCATGTACATATTATCGATATATAAAATACCCCCTGAAGGAACTAATGGAGCATACTTTTCAAAAAAGCGCATATATTGCCCTTTCGCCGCATCAATAAAAACAGCATCAAAAGTAGATTGAACACTTTCCACATCCACTTCCAACGCATCGCCTTCGATTACCGTAATTCGATTAGCTACTTCTGAACGCGCAATAAATTGCTTAGCAAGAGATACTCGTTCTGGGTCCCTTTCAACCGTTACAATTGTACAATTGGGTAGAGTATTCGCCATTCTAAGTGCAGAATAACCAATCGCAGTCCCTATTTCTAATATACTAGATGGATTTTGAATACGTAGCAGCTGATTTAACACATCGATGGCCGATAATTGCATAATTGGGACATGATGGTCTTTTGCATACTGCTCCATCTCCATTAATAGCTCATTACGTGGATGAATAAAGGATTCTATATAAGCATTAGAAATTTCCATTATGTGAACCCCTTTTGATTGAATATATATACTTTTTATTTGCTAAGAAAAAACAGATGCAGATAGCAAAAAAGTAGCAAAAGTTGCTATTTGCATAATTTTGTAATGGTAGATACATTACTTTTATTCTATCTTTTCAAAAAATCACAACTTATAATATCACGAAAATAGAAGGAAAGCGAATAAATCTTTATTATTCCAAGGGTGTATAGCTAGATTACCGAATTTTCCTTTAGAAAAACACAACTCGACCTGAATAGGTCGAGTTGATGAGCGCATCTTCGGCGGATTTCCAATAAAACTTATACTTCCCTATCCGTTTAAATAATAAATCTATTCGTCTTCTTTCTTTGTAGTGCGTTTATTATTCTAAAAACTTGTCAATATTTTGTAGATGCTCATCATAGGTTTTCGCGAAATGATTGTTTCCATCAGTATCAGCCAAGAAATATAAATAGTCTGTATCTGTTGGATTAAGTGCAGCTTCAATTGAGATTTTTCCCGCATTTGCAATTGGTCCAGGCGGCAGTCCTTGAATCACATACGTATTATAAGGATTGTCTATCTCTAAATCTTCATAGAGTACACGGTCTTTATGTGAACCTAAAGCATATAAAACGGTTGGATCCGTTTGTAATGGCATGTCTACTTCTAATCGATTATAGAACACACTTGCAATCGTTTCGCGATCGGTCTGTGCAGTCGCTTCTTCCTCTAATAGAGAGGCAAAAGTCAACAATTGATGCGGCGTCATCTGTTTCTCTTCAAGCAAGCTGTCATATTGTGAAACAACATCATTTGTTAAAGAAATCATCGTAGAGACAATCTCCTGTAATGACGGTTTCTCCTCATAGAAGCTATAAGTAGAAGGATATAGGTAACCTTCCAGATCATGACGAATACTCTCGTTGAAAACCTCTTCTGTCAATAAATCAGGGTATGTCCCCATCATATTTTGAATGAATTCAGCACTATCAACTAATTCCATAAATTGTTCAGGTGCGTATTCGGTATGTTTGGCTACAATCTCTGAAATCTGCTCCAAAGTTAACCCCTCAGGAATAGTAATCGTGAATATTGGTTCATGATAAACCTTCCCTGTTTTTAAACTCTCGATAATTTCATCCAGGGTCATTGACTGAGTCATGACATAATTTCCAGCTTGGAAGTTCGATTCATTTTTAAACTTTGTATAATATTTAAAAATACGTCCATTTTTAATAACGCCGTTTTCTTCTAAAATCGACGAAATTGTCGAAATTCCAGAACCCATCGGAATCTCTATAGGAATTTCAGTAGTTGCCTCCTGATCAACCGGCTTTAAAGCTGACTTCACATAGAAATAACCACTGGCTCCAACAATAGCAACGACCAGTAGAATAACAAGCGTCACAATCGTTACAATACGACGTACAACTCGTCCCTCTTTTTTACGTATCTTCATTTTTTCTATCATCTCTTGTTTTTTAGATTCTTTATTATCCACCAGCGTACCCCCTAACATCTCCCTAATATGATACAAGAAAATACAAATGGTGACAACAAAACCCGCCACATCCGGGTTATGTGGCGGGTTTTGTCTGCGCCGAGAGCTTGCGACAGGCGCAATTCCTAGATTAGTACACTCTCGAATTACAAAAGAAGCCTCCAATCCGTGTCATGTGGCGGGTTTTGTCTGCACCGAAAGCTTTAGCGACAGGTGCAATTCCTAGATCAGTACAATCTCGAATTACAAAAGAAGCCTCCAATCCGTGTCATGTGGCGGGTTTTGTCTGCGCCGAGAGCTTGCGACAGGCGCAATTCCTAGATCAGGATAACCACGATTTGCAGAAGTAGCCTTCTATTTAGGACATTTGGACACTCTTCATATGCACCGAAAGCTTTAGCGACAGGTGCAATTCCTATATTAGTACAGTCTCGAATTACAAAAGAAGCCTGCCAATCCGTGACATGTGGCGGGTTTTGTCTGCTTCAAAAGAATAATCTAGACACTTTTGAAGAAAATCTAGACACTTTCTCTAATAATCTCGACACTTTCATCAATAATCTCGACACTTCATGTTTTACAAGCATTTTCCCAATAAAAGACACAAATTTTTATCACATTGTACTACTTACTTACTTACTTACTTTCATTCTTCACTTAATTAGTCCCTCTACTCTCTCCATTCTCTTGACTCTCAACACACTAAAAAATCCGCCCCCTGTGAGTTTGGGGCGGATTCATATACTTGATTCTATTATTAGAGCTGAACCTTCTGCAGAATAGTCCAACTAGCTTTATTTCTGATTTAATGCTTCCAGCTCTTGTTCAACTTTCGCCCATTCTTCATCCGTTTCGATTGGAATCAGGTCTTGTACTTCTCCTTTTTCACCAGCTATATAGCTTGCTGCGAAAATTTCATCTACTTCGCCTTCTTCTGCAAACGTATAAAGAATGTAGGATTTATTAAATTCCTCTAAATCAAATCGGTGAATGACTTCGCAAACTATTTCCTCGCCGTTCTCATCTGAAATTGTAAAGAAATCTTCTTCACCATCTCCAAATTCAGCAATCAGCGTATTAAGTACCTCATCAACCATTTCCCACTCTTCTTCTGTTTCCAGAGGAGCAAAATCTGTCATTTCTCCATTTTCATCCAGTTTAAATCGAAGCGCCGAAACTTCTTCGCTATCATTTCCATTGTCATCAATCATTGAATACAACACATAAGAATGCTCGTCACTATCGAATGTAATAATTGCTCTACATTTCTGTTCTGTGCCATCCTCTAATTGAATTTTAAAATTTTGCTCATCCATTATTAGCACCTCCATAAAGTTAACATGATTCATTTTAAGATTTTTAAAAGAAAGGTTTATACTTCTTTTAAGTTAAAAAAGGTAGGCAAAATTACGCCTACCTTTTCATTTAATTATTATTCTTCTTCGTCATCGAATTGGTCTTCAAGCTGGTTTAGGACTTCTTCAATCAAATCCCATTCAGCTTCTGTTTCGATTGGCTCTAATTCGCCATCTTCACCATTTTCTGATGGAGTGAATGCTGATGCGAAGATTTCAATTTGCCCCTCATCATCTTCTTCTGCTCCAACTAAAGAATAAAGAACGTAAGATTTACCAAACTCTTCAGAATCGAAAGTATGGATTACTTCGCATAATTGTTCGTTGCCATTTTCGTCGACAATTGTAATGTGACGGTGTTCATGATCGTGATCGTGTTCTTGTACCATTATTGGTCACCTCTTCATTAAATTTAAAACTTTGTACACTTGTTGTGTTTAAGTTAGTGTTTTTGCCTCTGTCTCACCGATCAAGAGGCAAAGGAAGCCTCGTCCACACATGCTTTTCAAGGCAGTTTTCTTGCCCCTATCACAATTTCTTGGGGCAGAGAATTAACCTCCAATCAAATTGAAAGTTAATTCTTACTATCAAGATATCCTTGTAGGATCATAACAGCCGCCATTTTATCAATTACTTGTTTGCGCTTTTTTCGGCTAACATCCGCTTCGATTAGCATACGTTCTGCGGCCATTGTTGTTAACCTTTCGTCCCAAAGCTTTACTGGTAAATTAAAGGTTTCTTCCAATAATTTTTTGTAATTATTAGAAGCTTCCCCACGAGGACCGACTGTATTATTCATGTTCTTAGGAAAGCCTACCACAAATTCGGTAACAGCATATTCCTTTACAAGCTCTTTTATTCGTTCAATCCCAAAATCGCCTGTTTCTTCATTAATTTTTACAGTCTCAATTCCTTGCGCTGTCCAGCCTAACGCATCACTAATTGCAACGCCGACAGTTTTTGAACCGACGTCTAAACCCATAATTCTCATAATTATTATTATGCCTCATTATTCCTAATATAGAATTTTACAAGCTCTTCAAGAATTTCGTCACGCTCAAGCTTACGTATTAGATTTCTAGCATCCTGATGGCGAGGGATGTATGCCGGATCACCAGATAAAAGATACCCCACAATTTGGTTAGTAGGATTATACCCCTTCTCCTCTAGTGAAGAGTACACCTTCAACATCACTTGCTTTACTTCTTGTTCCATTGATTCTTCCGGGAAACTAAATTTCATTGTTTTATCAAACGAACTCAAGACCAGCACCTCGCTTTCAGAAATTAGAGGATGCATACGCTCTACATCCCCATTTTCTTTATTATAACTTATTATTGCTTTCAATCAAATATTGGAAAGGTATTCTCACCATTTTTTGTTACTTAAAGTAAATTTCCCAAATTGAGAAGCTTTCTTCTCTACTAAAGAACATTAGATTGATTTAACGTAATCATACACAGAAACTAGTGCTTCTTCAAGTTTCGAACCGTCTTTTGCCCCAGCCATTGCCATATCTGGACGACCGCCGCCTTTACCTCCACAAGCTTCAGCAACAGTTTTCA
>DAMDNS010000136.1:0-6828 GCA_032083605.1 Ureibacillus sp. | reverse complement strand
TTGTACTTGGGATAGACCCATCAATAATTTTACAGAAAATGCAATCGCTCATTAGGAACATCCTTTCAAAAACATTTTAAGGTCACTGATTTTTTATAAATCAGTGGAAATCTGCATTAGAAAAACATCGAAATTCGCTATTATGGGCGAACGCCGTGTTTTTCTTTAATTTTAACATATGAGAACTGATTCTATTCACAATTTTTGTTAAACTGGAGAAAGAATGGAGTGATTAAATAATTATGACAGTGCTACAACTAACAGACGTTACAGGTGGTTATACAAGAAAACCAGTTATTAAAGAATTATCTTTTACAATCGGTGAAGGAGAGCTGGTAGGTTTAATCGGATTGAATGGTGCTGGGAAAAGTACGACGATTAAGCATATTATAGGAACACTCCTGCCTCAAAAGGGAGAAATCCGTTTAAACGGTGTGACTTTAAACGAGGATCTTGATAAATATCGTTCTTCATTTTCCTATATTCCGGAGACACCGGTTTTATATGACGAATTAACATTAAAAGAGCATCTTGAACTAACGGCTATGGCTTACGGTATAGATGAACAAACATTGCAATCTCGCTCACAAAGCTTACTAAAGGAATTTCGTATGGAGAAGCGCTTAAATTGGTTCCCATCCCATTTTTCTAAAGGGATGCGCCAGAAAGTAATGATTATGTGTGCGTTTTTAGTAAATCCACAATTATATATTATTGACGAGCCTTTCGTAGGGCTTGACCCGCTCGGGATTCAATCATTGCTTGACCAAATGGATGAAAAGAAGAAGGCTGGGGCTTCTATCCTGATGTCGACACATATTTTATCGACAGCAGAAAAGCATTGTGACCGAATTATTTTACTGCACGAAGGCCGAGTACGAGCACAAGGGACGATGAATGATTTACGAAGAGCTTTCCAAATGCCAAATGCGACATTGGATGACCTTTACATTGCAATGACAAAGGAGCAAGACAATGAATAATTTGCACGAGGTATGGTCAAAGCGATTTAATCACTACATGGCCGAGGTGCAAAAATATATGCGCTTTGTGTTTACAGGACATATCGCAATTGTGTTAGTTTTCGTCCTTGGCGCTGTTGGCTATCAGTATAGCGAGTGGCTAAAAGTAGTAGCCAGCACATTTCCGGCAGAGTGGATTGTCGCTATTGCCGTAGGGTTCATTTTAGCTCTTAGTCGTCCCGTGACTTTGCTTAGAGAGCCGGACCAGGTATACTTACTAGCCCTGGAGTCCGAGATGCCTGTCTATTTTAGGAAGGCGCTCAGATGGACATTTTGGTCTCAAATCGCTCTTGCATCGATTATTTATATTGTTGCAATTCCGTTGCTAAAAGCAGTAACGGAGCTTTCTTCAGGGGAAACTTGGCTGGGACTAGCGGTCATCATTGTTCTAAAGCTTTTAAATGTGCACATCGAGTTTAATTACCGTTATGCTAATCGCGGGGCCAGCCTGATTATTGATCGCATAACGCGTGTACTTCTTTCTATTTTAACAATCCAATCGGCTCTTACATTGGGGTATTCCTATGTATTGATTTTTATCGTTCTATTGATTGTATATAATCGTACATTAGCCAAAAGGGTGAAGGTACAGCCGATTCCTTATGAGCATTTTGTAAAAGTAGAGCAAAATCGAATGATGGGCTTTTATCGATTCGCCAATTATTTCACGGATGTTCCACATTTACATGGATCCATCAGAAGAAGAGGCTGGTTGAATTTCATTTATTCCATTGTGCCGTACAGTCAGAAAAGTACACAGAGCTACTTAGTTTACCGAACATTTATCCGTACAGATGACCATTTTTATTTATGGGTGCGGTTGACGGCCATTTCAGGTTTAATAGCCCTCTTTGTCAATATTTCTGTTGTTACTTGGGTGGTGGCAGCTGCCTTGGCATTTGCTACTACGATTCAATTAAAATATGCTTTATTGTCTTCGGGCGATTTCCGTATGGATCGTCTATATCCAGTGGATAACGCACAGCGCAAAAATGCTGTTCGTAAAGTATTAAGGCTCTTTATGGTGATTCAAGCAATTATTGTTCTGCTTTGTTCCATGGGGCAACCACTATTTTTTGTATCCGGAATCCTCGTTATCTTAATAAGTGAATTAACCTTCCAGATGACGAAGGATCCTTCTGCTGAAATATATTAAAAAGGGAGTACTAAAGTAGATGATTTTACTTTAGTACTCCTTTATTTAAGTGAAGAAACTTAGAAAACTGGTAAGAGGGCTCGATTTTTTGACTAGTTGCGAGTTCAGCTTAAGCACCAAATCTGGTGAATAGAAGGAGAAATTCCGCTTAACTAGAAAATAAACTAAAAAATTGCCTAAATAGAAGGAGAAATTCCGTCTATCGACTCGAAATACTTAAAAATAGGAGATTTTGCAATACATAGTCGGAAAATCTTCCCTTATTTACCCCTAAAACGATCTTCATTTCGCATATAGCCGGAATTTCTCCGTTTACTTTCGGAAGTTATTTAATTAAGAGCCCGAAATCTTATTGGAAAAGAAATGAGATGGACGGATAAACCATTCTCTTTGTTATCTGCAAAAAAATTCAAGAAAACCTCATTTAGTCTTGCTGGTCTTCCGCTAATTTCCCTGAATAAGTAGTGACATAGCTTGCGGCATTGAAAATATTTTGTTGCTGAACACCTGGTGTTGTACGGTCTGGCTTACTATGGGCTTCTTTAAAGGCTTTAGAGTTTTTCCATGCTTCAAAGGAACCTGGTCCAGTCCACTGAGTTAACACAATATAGGTATCTGAAGCAAGGGGACGCAATAATCGATAGGCAAGAAATCCAGGTTCCTTTTCAATTGCACCGGAGCGGCTTAAAAAGCGTTTTTCAAAGACTGGTCTTCCCTCATCTGCAACAGGGATGTTATTGAGGACGAAATAGCCCTTTTGTTCAATTGTATTCACGCTATCAATTACCTCATACTTGCGCGGTGTTGCAAACACTGTTTTTCCTTCTGTTTCATGGAGCAGAACTGAATTGCCTGAGCCATGCAGTACAATCATTTGTTCTTTCGATACATATTTTTTTCGTAAATTTTCCATAAAATCAGCAGTTCCAGAAGTTAAGTATATAAACATTTCATCAGACCCCTTTTATTGAAATTTACTTCCTGCTTTGAAAGTATCAATTTGCTTTAAATACCCTAAATATACCCTTTTTAGCACCCGATAATATCATTTCTTATTTAATAAGAACAAATTAACATTTTTTTGTCAAAACTTATGAAAGAAAAACCATTATGTAATGGACAATTTTATGACATTTGGGCGATAAAACTATACATTATCTTGCTAAAAGTATATATTTGAAAACGGATATCAATGACACATTTACAATCTTTGTTTAGTCAAAATAGCTATTTTTACTAAGAATTTCTAGTTTTGCTTTGGTCTTGAAGGCATAAATTCGGGATTATTTTTATTTTATAATCCAATAATCATATTTGCCAAAGCGTGCATGATTTATTTTTTGAGGGGAAGGTACTAAAAATGAAAGCTTTTAACGATACACTACTACGCGCAGCTAAAGGCGAACGTACAGAACATACGCCGGTATGGTATATGCGTCAGGCGGGTCGATCACAGCCTGAATACCGTGCAATCAAGGAAAAGTATTCGCTTGAGGAAATTACGCATCAGCCGGAATTATGTGCTTATGTAACACGATTACCTGTAGAAAACTATGATGTAGATGCTGCAATTCTATATAAAGACATTGTAACACCTCTTCCAGGAATCGGAGTTGACGTGAAAATCAAAGCAGGGGTAGGTCCTGTTATTTCGAACCCGATTCGTTCGGTTGCTGATGTTGAAAAGCTTGGCGAGTTCAATGCTAAGGAACACACACCATTTGTATTAGAAACAATCAAATTATTAACGGAAGAACAGCTAAATGTACCGTTGATCGGCTTTGCCGGTGCACCATTCACTTTAGCGAGCTATATGATTGAGGGCGGTCCTTCGCGTAATTACAACAAAACAAAATCCTTTATGGTATCAGAACCAAAAGCGTGGTTTGCTTTAATGGACAAGCTGGCGGATATGATCATTGCAGACATTACTGCACAGATTGAAGCAGGCGCTAAAGCGATTCAAATTTTCGACTCTTGGGTTGGTGCATTAAGCGTAGAGGATTATCGAGTATTCATCAAACCAGTGATGACTCGTATTTTTGGCGAGTTACGCAAAGAAAATGTACCTTTAATTCAGTTCGGTGTAGGGGCTAGTCATTTAATCAATGAATGGAATGACCTTCCACTTGATGTTGTAGGTCTAGATTGGCGCATGCCGATTCGTAAAGCTCGTGAATTAGGCGTGGTGAAAGCGGTGCAAGGTAACCTTGACCCATCATTGCTGCTTGCAGATTGGTCTGTAATTGAGCAGCGTACAAAGGATATTATCGATCAAGGGCTAGAAATTCCTGGACATATCTTCAATCTAGGTCATGGTGTATTCCCTGAAGTAAATCCAGACGTATTAAAACGCCTTACAGCATTGATTCACGAGTATAGTCGTGAACGAGTAAGTCAATTAGGCTAAAATACGGTACTCTAACCTATATTATAAAAATGTAGATTTTGGGGTACGTTGAAATATTATATCGATATAAACAATTCATTAGTTTTAAAAAAATTATGAGGTGACAAAATTGAAACCAGTACGTGGACTATTAGTTATGGCATATGGAACTCCATACAAAGAAGAAGATATTGAAAGATACTACACACATATTCGTCACGGACGTAAGCCTTCAGAAGAGCATTTAGAAGATTTAAAAGCGCGTTACAAAGCAATCGGGGGAATCTCGCCTCTTGCTGAAATGACAAAAAAACAAGCGCAAAGCTTAGAAGCACGTTTAAACGAAGTCCAAGATGAAGTGGAATACAAATTATATATCGGCTTAAAACATATCGATCCTTTCATTGAAGATGCAGTAGAAGCAATGGTCAATGACGGAATTGAAGAAGCTGTTTCCATCGTATTAGCACCACACTTCTCGACTTTCTCTATTAAATCTTATAATGGCCGTGCTAAAGAAACGATTGAAAAATTAGGCAGCAATATGAAGCTAACTTCAGTTGAATCTTGGTATTACGAACCAAAATTCATCGAATATTGGAAGCAAGCTGTAAATGCGGCATTTGCTGATATGTCTGATGAAGAACGCGAAAAAGCATGCCTGATTGTTTCAAACCACTCGTTGCCAGAGAAAATTAAAGAAGCTGGCGACCCATATGAAGAACAGCTGATCGAGACAGCTCGCTTGATTCAAGAAGCAACAGGCGTGAAGAACGTGGAGGTCGGCTGGCAATCAGCTGGACAAACCCCAGAACCATGGTTAGGACCGGATGTTCAAGATTTGACACGTGCGCTATATGAAGAAAAAGGCTTCCGTTCATTTGTTTATGTTCCAGTAGGATTTGTAACAGAACATCTGGAAGTTTTATATGATAATGACTATGAATGTAAAGTTGTTTGCGAGGAGCTTGGGGCAGAGTATCGTCGTCCTCCAATGCCAAACACTCATCCTCTATTCATAGATGCAATGGTGGATGCTATTTACAACAAATTAGCGAATTAAATGAATGTAGGAAGTGTGATGAGGGTGACCGAAGAGAGACGAAAAGTTGCTGTTATAGGTGGTGGAGTCACTGGATTAACGGCAGCATACTATTTACAAAGATCAGCACAACTGAACAACTTGCCGGTAGATGTTGTTTTAATTGAATCATCTTTACGTTTAGGAGGGAAAATCCATACTTTACGCAAAGATGGATTTATCGTTGAACGGGGTCCAGAATCCTTTTTAGACTATAAAAATAGTGTACGCGAATTAGCAAAGGATTTAGGGATTGAACATCAGATGGTTCCCAATAACGATGGGCGCACATTTGTAGCAGTAGGCAGTCATTTGTATCCGATTCCGAATTTATTAGCGTTCGGTGGCGCACTCGAAGTCTCTTCATTCATTACTTCAGGTCTATTTTCTTTAAGTGGCAAGCTTCGTGCTGCAGGAGATTTACTGTTGCCTAAGACAAAAGATGATGAGGATGAACCAATCGGGGATTTCTTCAGACGTCGTTTTGGCAAAGAGGTAGTAGAAAACCTAGTTGAACCGTTACTTGCTGGGACATTTGCAGGAGACATTGACCATTTAAGCATTAAAGCGATGTTTCCGCAGTTTTATCAGCTTGAAAAACAGCATCGAAGCCTGATACTCGGTTTGAAAAAATCAGGGGAAGCTTTACGAAATGATCATATTGAAACCTATCAAACCTTTCAAAATGGTTTAGAGACCTTGATCGAATCTTTGGAGTCCCACTTATCTCCGAAATCCATCTTAAAGGGTATAAAGGTAGAAGCAATCGATCAACTAAAAGACGGTTCGGTTCAAATATATTCAAATAATATAGCCCCTATTAAATGTGATGCCGTCATTATGACAACTCCGTTTAATGCGGCCAAAGAAGTACTCGATCATTCTGGTCTTTTAGATAACATTCCAAAAATGCAATATGCAACCATAGCAACAGTTACAATGGCATTTAAACAAGAAGAGTCGAAAAAGTATAAGGACGCCATGAACTTTTTTGTTTCTAGAAACAGTGATTTTGCCATCACAACCTGTACTTGGTGCAATCATAAATGGAATGATGTTGCACCGGAAGGCTATGATCTATTGCGTGTCTATATCGGCCGTGTGGGTGATGAGGCAATTGTTGAACTTTCCGATAGCGATATTGAAAAAACAGTAATGAAAGATTTGGAAAAAGCGATCG
>DAMDNS010000135.1:0-6875 GCA_032083605.1 Ureibacillus sp. | reverse complement strand
TGTGCATCCCCTACCGTAATGTCCGCACCTAATTTTCCTGGTGGTGTTAGAATGCCTAGCGCAAGTGGATTCGCTGAAACAATAAATAATCCTTTTGCTTCATGTGCAAGATCACCAATCATTTGAAGGTCCTCAATTTGACCAAAGAAGTTTGGATATTGAACCATAACAGCAGCCGTATTATCATCAATTAGTTCTTTTAGCTGATCGATATCCGTTACGCCATTACTAGATGGGATTGTAACGATTTCGATGGATTGGCCATATGCATAAGTAGCCACTACATCACGATATTCTGGGTGAATTGCATCAGATACTAATAATTTTTTACGTCGCGTATGACCAGCAGCAAGCATCCCCGCTTCCGCTAAAGAAGTCCCGCCATCATACATTGATGAATTTGCTAAATCCATTCCAGTCAGTTCAGCAATCATAGTCTGAAATTCAAAAATGGCTTGTAATTCACCCTGTGATATTTCAGGTTGGTATGGTGTATATGCAGTATAAAACTCAGAACGGGAAATGACATGATCCACGATAATTGGTTTATAGTGGTTATAAATCCCAGCCCCCAAGAAAGAAACATTCGTATCAGTGTCTTCGTTTTTCGCAGCAAGCTGTTTTAATTCCTTGAGAAGAGCGGATTCTGATTTTGCCTCTTTTATATTGTATAACCCTTGGAAACGAACACTTTCAGGAATATCTGAAAATAATTCGCTCACACTTTCCACACCAATAGTCGCAAGCATATCTTTTTTGTCTTGTTCCGTCATAGGAAGATAACGATGTACCATTCTTTAAGCCTTCTTTCACAAATTATTTTGAGCGTTTATAAAAAGGAGTTGCCGTCGTTACTGCTTTCAATTTCTTATTGCGAATCTCGATTTCAACTTCAGTCTCTATTTGAGCGAATTTTGCATCAATTAAGGCTAAACCGATATTTCTCTTTGATAAAGGTGATTGAGTCCCCGTTGTGATTTCGCCAATTTCAACCCCATCCTTAAACACTTTATAGCCATGACGAGGAATCCCTTTGTCCATCATTTCCACACCGATCAATTTACGAGAAAGGCCATTTTCCTTTTGAGCAATCAATGCCTCTTTGCCAATAAAGTCGCTTTCTTTTTGCAGCTTCACTGCAAAACCAATGCCAGCCTCAAGAGGTGAAATGTCTTTTGAAAGCTCTTGCCCATAAAGAGGAAGGCACGCTTCAAAACGTAAAGTATCACGAGCTCCCAATCCTGCTGGAACAACACCCTTGTCTTTGCCTGCATCTAAAATTTTCGTCCAAAGGTCAACAATCGCTTGAGGCTCACCATAAATTTCGAAGCCATCTTCCCCTGTATATCCTGTACGTGAAAGCAATACTGTGTGACCAGCCACTTGCGCGTTTTCTATAAATTTAAAATATTTCAAAGAGTTTAAGTCCAAGTCTGTTAGAGCTTGAAGGACTTCCTCGGATAGTGGTCCTTGTAAAGCAATCTGTGCATATTCATCGGATTTGTTTGTTACCGTCACGTCCCTTTGAACATGAGCCTTCATCCATTCGAAGTCTTTTTCAATATTTGCAGCATTTACACATAATAAATAGCGTTCTCCATCCAGGCGATAAACTAGAAGATCATCAACAACGCCACCAGTTTCATAGCACATTGCATTATATTGTGCCCCGCCAATTTGAATTTTTGAAATATCATTCGTTAATAAATGTTGCAAGTATGCTAAAGCATCTTTTCCATCAACAAAAATTTCACCCATATGGGATACATCAAAAAGGCCCGCACGATGACGTACTGCATCATGTTCTTCTTTAATGGAAGAGAATTGTACAGGTAAGTCCCATCCTCCAAAATCAATTGTCTTCCCACCGAATTTTGCATACTGATCAAATAACGGTGTTCGTTTTAAATCGTTGCCCATTCTATTGGTCCCCCTAATAATATCCATTTTTTCGGCACATTCTTAAAACCGAATTATCGCCTAAAAGAGCGAAAGTCCAGTTTATACCTATGTGTATTCGGATGATTAACCTTTTCAAGCCACACAAAAAAGGACAGACGAATCCTCTTTAATCTTGAGGAATCCCCTGTCCTTGCACCTGAAAGTTACACCAGATCGATTAAGTATAATGAACCTTAATAATCGGCTTTCCCCTTTGGTGGCTGTATCAAACAAAACGAAACAGCTCTCTCCAGAGATGCGTCCTGTACGAGTCTTTTTGCCTGAGAGATTCATAGCTCTTCACTACTTGCTCCTTCGGCGACGCTCTTCACGTTCTCTCCCCGCACAATCATCCGCGCGAATATTCTTGATTCAATGTACAAAATACAACCTCTCTTGGCTATATCCTAACATTGGTCGTTACGAAAAGGCAATCTTTTTTTAAAATTAGTTAAAAAACGAACGAATATTGTTTATCCCTTAGAAATCATTCGCCTTTTAAACGATTTACCTGAAATCCGATATACTCTACTATTTGTCGAAGCGTTCTGCCCGCAGTTAATACACGAATATGGCCGGAAGCCCTATAGAATTTTCTTCTTGTTTGATACAACTGCTCCAATTCTTCTTTTGTTGAACGTTGCACTATTGGTCGATTTTTATCATTTTTAATGCGTACATAAATGTCCTCGAATGCTGCATCCAGAAAAAAGACCAACCCTGAACGACGCATGATGCCGCGATTTTCATCACTCATTGCTACTCCACCACCAGTCGCAATAATACATGCCTCGTCTCGGAAACTAAGAAGAAATTCTGTCTCCAATGCCCTAAAATGAGCCTCTCCATATTTTTCGAATATTTCTGGGATAGACATCCCTTGTTGACGTACAATCTCATGATCCATATCGTAATATGGCAATCTTAAAAAATAACTTAACCTTCGTCCGATAGCGCTCTTGCCACATCCCATGAAGCCTACTAAGTATATTTTTCGCATGCTATCACCTTCTTTGACTTTCCAAAATCTATCTACTACTTACTGACAATTTCCTCTAATAACTTTATCGTAGCACGAACATTGACGAATTCCAACGAATTATACGTTGAAATTTGTGATTCGTATGAAAAACAGTAAACAGCAATAAAGGAAGTCGTAATAAATAGCAGCATGATAGCAAGTGCGAAAGCTTGTCCCCTCTCATTCGATAGATGTTTGAACAAAGAACCTCCTCTCCTTTTCTAAACCATTTTTGAATATTACGGATATATTGATATATTGTCCATCCCAGCCAAAGGCCACATTTTCAATCCCTATCAACAGCGGGATATTCCCTTGGTTATTGATTAATAAGCGCAGAACATCGCCACTTCGATTGATTTTTTTAGTGCCTTCAGGATTTGTATAAAATATTTCCACCGATTTGGAATCCGTGGATACTTTCAGATCTTTAACTTCTATAAAGACTTGTTGCATATCCTGTATAAATAGTTCCCAAGCAACCTGTTCATTCGCAGCAAAGGTTGTATTCAATTGCTGAATCCAAAAGTAAACTAACACGACAATGTGAGAAAGTAAAATAAACACTGTAATAGAAAAAAGCGCTTCGAGGAGCGTGTAGCCATGATCATTTCGGATTATTCGATCTCGCGGTTGATGCATTTCACTTGTTCTCCATTCAAATTATGAAATTGTACACAGATTGCTTCGCCATCAAATGACCAGTGATACTCATTTTGATCAATCGAAACGATCCCACTATTAATAGCTTGAGCCTTTATCATTTTCGCTGCTTCTAAAGCAGTTTCTGACGCATGTAATTCTAATTTCTCGTTTTGCAAAGTAGTTCTCATTTGATAGGATAACGGAACTAATGAGCCAGTTATGATTAAAACAATCACAACCGTGAGCAATGTCTCAACAAATGCAATTCCTCTAGTATTCAACTAACCTCATCCGTCCTTCTTTTATATAAGTAATCAAATGAGTTTCTCCAAAAGGTGTATTAAATTTCATTGTTCCAAACTCATTGACATCACCATTTGGATTTATAATTATCCGTTTTAAATTGCTAGTTGTATCAAACTGAATGCTTTTAGGAATATCCTTTAAAAAGATTTCATTATCACCAGCTGCCAATGCATAGTACCCTTTGTATTGATTGTAATTATATATTTGAATAATAATGGTTTGTTGTGTTTCAATCGCATGCGCTTGCATTTCTTGAATATCAAATAAAAGCTGCTGAAAAAATTGATCTACTTCTTGTTTTTCTGTAAGAGACATTGTAATTTGGATTACAATCGAACTTGTAAGAAGTACGATAAAAAGCACAAGAAGCATCTCAATCAACGTAAACCCGCTACTATTTTTCATTGGCTGACCCGAGCTTAGCCTTCATCTGGAGTGCTTGAGTTTTTCACCGCGACTACATTTCCATCACTTTGTATTTCAATTGGGTCCCCATTTGGACACTCAGTCGCCTCACTGTCATTTAAATATCCCTCTGTTTTTAACTGCTCAAGTGAAGGCAGCGATTTATTGTCAATTTTATAGGCTTCCACCTGGCCCTGTATCATTTTTATATACGCCTCACAGCCTTTATCATCAATGGTTGCAAAGTGTTTAGTAACATTTGGTATCGTCACTAATATTAAAACTGAGATTATTAAAAGAACGATTAACATCTCTATCAAAGTAAAGCCTTTTTCATTTTTTCTTTTCAACGAACACACTCTCCTCTTAAATGATTTCGATCAACTCGTACATCGGCAGCAGGATACTTAGATAAGCTGCAATAATACTAAGGGCTATGATGATAAAGAAAATGGGCTGCACTATTGAAACCCCTTTTTTAACTAAAAACTGGATTCTTTCCTCTATTAATTCACTATAAATCAGCATTTCTCTCCCTAAATAACCACTCTTTTCTCCATGCTTTATAAAATCTTCAAACTTCCCTGAAAACCAGCCTAAATTAGCTACTGCCGTGGATAGTGATTCACCGAAGATTACCTGGCCCTCTATTTTTTTGGAAATATAGGCTAACGTATTATTTAGTTGTTGAGTTTGCAATATAGATAGACACTGTTGAAGCGAAAAACCTCCTATCAAAAGATTCCCCATTGTTTTGGCCAAATGATTGGTAATATGCATTTTATAAAAATAATTCACAATCGGAAGCTTTAGTAATAGTGGAAGCTGTTTTTGGACGTTTTGTCTTTTGATATAGAAAATGAAGAGTATTAGGAGGAAAATAACACTCACTAAGATGAAACAAAGTATATCTGGAAGCCGAAGAAAAATAGATGAAATCAAAACGGTGCTATTATCGCTGACATCTGTTCTGGTTTCTAGGATTTGGGAGATATTCGGGAGGAAGTAAGTTCGAAATGCCAAGAAGATACTCATTAGAAAAATACTTAGTAGAATGGGATAGCTTAACAGGTTGACTGTTTTTTTTCGCATGTTTTCATTAAAATCTAGCTGTTTTGAAATGGTTTGTAAGCTGTCAGCTAGTTTTCCGCTTTCCTCTGATATCATAATAGCAACTAAGAAATGCTTAGGGATAGAAAAGGATTGCAGAATAGCGATGACCCCTTCTCCGTTTCTTAATTTCTCTTGTATCAAACTTCTCCACATTGCCGGGTCATCCACATGATAGGGCAATAGCATTTCAATAGCATCTGCGAAAGTGTACCCTTCGTTTAATAATGTACTAATACGGTTTAAGAAAGAGGGTAATTGGCGTACCTTCTTATTTTTGTTTAAGCCAATCGAGGCGTTTTTCTGCTTAGGAAGTGGTCGGAGCATTTCTTTTTCTCACCTCATAGGAAGCTAGCTGACTGGCTAGCCTTTCAGAATGTGGCAATGTATACTGTTCCCCTCTCATTGTTGCTGCAATTGCGTCAATCAGGTTTAGGTCGCTCAAAATTTCGTATATTGCCTTTCTTTCTTCAGGTGCTACCTGCACTAAACATTGGGCCACTATTCCTACGAGAGCTTGTCTAATTTCATCTAATGATATATTTAGATCTAAAAGCCGATAAATGCAGTTAACTGTATCTTTTGCATGAATGGTCGAAAGGACTAAATGACCTGAAAGGGATGCCTCAATTGCAATCTTTGCAGTTTCCCGATCTCTAATCTCCCCTATCATGATAACGTCAGGTGAATGCCGCAGAATCGCTTTTAATCCTGTTGCATAGGTTACGCCAGCACGTTCGTTCACCTGGATTTGGAGTAAATTTGCATGGTTGCTCTCTACGGGGTCTTCTAGCGAAATTACGTGGCGTGCTAATGTCTCACTTGTATGATTAACTAAGGAGTATAATGAAGTTGTTTTGCCAGACCCGGTTGCACCACAAAATAGGAGTAATCCCTGACGACTCGAAACAAGCTGAACTAATTTTTCTGCTGAGTTTTGATTCAAACAAATTGAAGAAATCGGAAGACTGGAGTTTTGTACAAGAATCCGAATGACCAGACTCTCTCTTTTAAAAATCGAGGGCAAGGTGGATACACGAAAGGCGTATAATTGACTTAAAACCTCCTTCTGGAAAGAACCGCTTTGGGGCTTCCTTCTTTCACTAATATCCAATGCAGATAAAAACTTAAAAAACGAGATAATTCTATCGCCTATTTCATTAGGCATATTACTTGTTGGAAATAATTTTCCATATTTCCTGAAATGAATCGAATAACTGCCTTGCTGAGGAACAATATGAATATCCGATGCACCAAAATGAAGCGCCCTTAACAATAACTGCATACTCTTGTTTTCAACTACCGATTCTATCTCCATAAACAACACCTCCTGTTTTTAGAATATCGTTGACCGCAACAATTTAATGACAGTATATCTCTGGATTTTCAAATAGGAAACCCTTTTTCTGGGAATTAATTTTTTAGTATATAAAATCAAGTGAAATTT
>DAMDNS010000134.1:0-6876 GCA_032083605.1 Ureibacillus sp. | reverse complement strand
ATGCCATCGTTTATATGCACCATGAAAAGCCTGTAAAGTTTGAGGCGGGCTACGATTTTAAAACAGTGAAGGAATTAAGTAAAAACGGTGAGCTTGTGTCTCAAATTGAAATCGGACACAGTGGATCATCGCTTCCTTTAGGTGTGACAGTGATGGATACTCCAGGAGTGGATTCTACGGATGATGCTCATGCAATGTCGACTGAATCGGCGCTTCACATTGCGGATGTTGTGTTTTACACAATGGATTACAACCACGTGCAATCTGAATTAAACTTTCAATTCACTAAGCAATTAATGAAGTACAATCCGAATGTTTACTTAATTGTAAACCAAATCGATAAGCATAAGGAAAATGAGCTTTCATTTGATGAATTCAAAAAATCCGTACAGCAATCCTTTGCGGCGTGGGGCGTTGAGCCTAAAGGCATCTTCTTCACATCTTTAAGAGAATTCGACCATCCGCATAACGATTTTGATACGGTGAAAAAAATCGTGATGGATTCAATGAACGATTGGCAGGAGCAGCTTGTATCAACTGCAGAAAATACATTACGCAAGCTGCAAAATGAGCACCTTACTTACTTAGAGGAAGAAAAACAAACCTTGCTCTCTGATTATGAAAATGTATTAAGTACAGAAGAGTGGGAGAGTCGCCAGGATATTCTTGAACAGTATGAGAAGTTGAATCTGCAGACAGAGCTTTTCTCCAGTGAAACTTGGAACGATACTTTCAAGGATCGACGAAAAGAACTTCTTGATAATGCAGCAATCATTCCTGCTGATTTCCGCGAAAAATTACGTGCTTATCTAGAGAGTACGCAAGAGGGCTTTAAGGTTGGCGGTTTATTCTCTGCTAAAAAGAAAACAGAGGAAGAAAAAAAGCGCCGTATTGAAGACGTTTATGAGCAATATAAGGTGATTTTACAGTCTCAGATTATTGGTCACTTAAAAAATCTGATGAAGCAATCCCTTAAAGAAGTAGGCGTTTTAACTGATGAGCGAGCAGGACAAATTGATGCAATTCAGTTTGATGTACCTTTCTCATTAATCGAAAGTCAAATAAAACAAGGCTCGCTTGTAACAGGGGATGCTTTACTAAATTTTGCAAATCGTGTGGCTGAAAGTACGAAGCGTTATTTTATTGAGTCTACGGAAGAATGGAAGGACCAGCAACAAGAAATCCTGAAAGATGCTTCTCAAAGCTTATCGGCTCCAGTACAAGCCAAGCTAAATGTATTAAAAGAAAAAGTCGGTGCAATTATGGCAATCGAAAAGTTAAATAAATACAAATTAGTTGCTGAAAAAGAAATTGTGACAGCAACAAAGGATACACGATCTGGAGCGAAACACCAATTCGAAAAATGGCATGTTGATTACGAAATGGCACTACAAGAAATTCGTCCATTCGATCCGTCCATGCTTGCGAAAAAAGAAATGGAAATTGAAGAGGAATCAACTCAAATCCAACAGGTCTCTACGAACAATCAAAAAACTGATGAAGTTATTGAAGCTGCGATTCGTACGGCCAACGCAGTAAAAAAAGTCGACGGATTTGAAGAAGTAGCTCAGTTCTTAGAGAAAAAAGTTGAACGCCTGCAGAAAAAGGATTTTACAATTGCATTATTCGGGGCATTCAGTGCCGGAAAATCAAGCTTCTCCAATGCGTTGATGGGCTCCAAGGTTCTACCTGTATCGCCAAATCCTACAACAGCGGCTATCAATAAAATTCGCCCAGTTACAGAGGACCATCCACATGAAACAGCGGATGTAAAACTTAAAACAGCTGAACAATTATTGGAGGATATTAAAGGTTCCTATGAGGAAATTGGGCTAACGGTTCGCACTTTACAAGAGGCTTATGACCGCGCGGATGAAGGGCTTGCTGTCCAACTGAAAGATGAGCGATTAAATGTCCATAAATCCTTTATCCGTGCATTTAGACATGGATTTAAAACCTATGAATCTCAGTTAGGACAAACTATCCGAGTAAATCGTGAAGAGTTTGAACGCTTTGTAGCAGAAGAGAATCGTTCATGCTTTGTAGATAATATTGATTTCTACTATGATAGTCCGCTTACAAGAATGGGTGTTACCCTTGTAGATACACCGGGGGCTGACTCGATCAATGCCCGTCATACTGGGGTTGCCTTTGATTATATTCGAAATGCCGATGCAATTTTATTTATCACGTATTATAACCACGCCTTTGCCAAAGCAGACCGTGAATTCTTAATTCAGCTAGGTCGTGTAAAGGATGCGTTCGAGCTGGATAAAATGTTCTTCATTGTTAATGCGATTGATTTAGCATCTACTCAAGATGAGGAAGCGGATGTTAAAAACTATGTGAAGTCGGAATTACAGCGTTTTGGCATTCGTTTCCCTAAATTATTCGGTGTTTCAAGTCTCTTGGCACTTCGTGAAAAGGTAGAAGGCAATTCGTTCAATTCAGGTATAGAGCCATTTGAGGAGTCCTTCCATCATTTCTTGAACGAAGAATTGGCAGCAATTGCCATTCAAGCTTTATATGAAGAAGTAGAGAAAACGCAGGCACGTTTAGCAGATTTAATTGCTCAAACAGAAGAGAATTTAAAACGTAAGGACGAACGCTTGAAAGAACTGGCTGAACTAGAGCAGCACGTCCAAAAAACATACAGCGATATCTCGACGAATATGTTGAGTAGTGATATGAAGCAGGAATTGGATGAACTCCTTTACTATGTAATGCAACGAGTTTATTATCGTTATCCTGATTTCTTCAGAGAAAGCTATAATCCTTCTTCGTTCTCATCGATGCCGGTTCAGGCTGCATTAGAGCAAGCATTGAAGGAAACAGTGAGTGCGCTGCGGTTTGACTTTGCTCAGGAGCTGCGCGTAACGAACTTCCGATTGGCTCAATTTATCCAAAAGAAAATCGTTGAACGCTTTAAAGACGAAGCACGAACGCTTAAAGAGTTAAATCCTAGCTTCTCATTCCTTGCTTTTGAGCCTGAAGAGCCAAAATTATTGGACTTTAAAGGGCCTTTTGAGGATGAAAAGAAATATGCTTCCGTGAAATCATATTTCAAAAATACGAAATCCTTCTTTGAGAAAAATGAAAAAGAAAATCTAAAAAATGCATTAGAAGAATTAACAAAACCTGATGCACAAAGCTATGTAGATCAAGAAAAAGAGAATTTGTCCAATTGGGCAGCTTCGTTGATTGAGCAGGAATCTAAAAACGTAAATAGCTATATATTAAAACAAGCATTAAAACAAATTGAGACTGAAAAATTACTTCTGGAAGAGGTAAATCGTTTAGAGACGTGGAAATCTATCTATAATGATTTACAAAAAACGGAGGTAAAGTAAATGGGGAAAGTGTTCGTTGCGGCTCAAGATATAAAGGCTGGCCGATTCATTGATACGCGTTTTAATTTGCAAGATCGTACCTGGGGAAAACAAGCCTTTGAAGAGGGACATGTTCAAGGGGCGGTATATTGGGATTTAGAGCAGGATTTGTCGGATATGGCGAAGAATGAAGGCCGTCATCCGATGCCCTCTAAAGATCAGCTTCAGCAATTGTTTGAGCACTCAGGACTAAATTATGGCGATGTGATTTATGTATATGATCAGGGGGGCGCACCTTTTGCAGCTCGTGCTTGGTGGATGCTAAAATATGCAAACTTCCCAAACGTATATATTGTAAATGGCGGATTTGAGGCTTTAAAGGAAGCTGGTTTCACTATTGTGCCAGAGCAGCCAAATTATGAGCCTACGAACCTAACATTAATATGGAATGAAGCAATCTATTCAAGCCGTGCAGATGTGAAGAGCATTGTAGATGGGACCGAAAAAGCAACTCTATTAGATGCTCGCTCAGCTGTGAGATATCGTGGGGAAGCCGAGCCCTTGGACAAAGTGGCTGGCCATATTCCAACTGCCGAAAATTTCGACTGGGAACAGCTGAAACAGGGGACAGAGCTGCATGCCAATAGTCAACTTCTATCCAAATTTAACCGAGATGAGGAAATTGTTGTGTATTGTGGGTCTGGAGTAACCGCTTCTCCTTTATATGCAATCTTGGCCGATTCAGGCTACGGGCACGTAAAGCTGTATGTTGGAAGCTATAGCGACTGGATTACCCAATATGAGGTAGAAACAGGGGAAAATAAATAATACTTTTTGGGAACGTATAATGTAAGAGTTATACTGTTCCCTTCTTTTATATTATGAATGAACCGTCATTCAAAATGGAGAGTTGTATCTTTCAAGGGGGATGAAGAGATGCTGTTAAAAAGGTCTATCGATTTTGGGAGCCACCATAATGTGAGCTATGCAAATGGAAAGGTTTCATTGGGGAAGGTTTCTCTTAATGTTTATTGTTTTATTTTAGACGGCGTGTTAATTGATACAGGTTCTAAGTCACTTAGTAAATATTTCGAACCCTTTTTGCTGGGTGCTGATATTGACCAAGTCATTTTAACTCATATCCACGAAGATCATACTGGTTGTGCATCACTCATTCAGAAAAAACGCGATTTGCCCATTTATATTCATGAAATGTCGGTTGAAGAATGTGAGCAAAATCCAGACTATCCTCTTTACCGGAAGGTTTTTTGGGGAAAACGCAAGCCATTTAGACCAAAAGCAATTGGCAGTACGTTCAAATCTCGCAATGCAGAGTGGGATGTAATTGAAACACCCGGTCATGCCAAAGACCATCTGGCATTTTTAAATAAGGAAACAGGGCAGCTGTTTTCAGGAGATCTCTATGTTCAGACTAAAACGAAAATAATATTGAGAGAAGAAAGTATACCAACGATTATCCGGTCCATCGAACATCTTTTAACCTATGACTTTGATGAGATGTATTGCAGCCATGCAGGGTATTTAAAGGATGGAAGAAAAAACCTGGAGAGTAAGAGAGATTATCTCGTCAATCTCCAGCAGCAGGTACTGGAGCTCTATCAAGAGGGGATCCCACCGCAGCAAATTCATGCGCATCTTTTTAAGAGGAAATATCCCATCATAAAGGTCTCAAATGGTGAATGGGATTCAATGCATATTGTTACGTCAATCATTGACGAAATAAAACAACCCATTACTTAAAGTTCTTAAAATCCTCTTATGACCATGTAACTTTTTCCAAGGCAGTTCGACTAATTATTCGAAAAGCTTATAAAGAGGAGAGAGCATATGAAAAAATACGCATCTATACTTATGGCATCAGCTTTAGTCAGTAGTTTATTAATTCAACCAACTGCGTTTGCCAATGAAAATGAAAACACGACTGTGGAACAAGAGGAAATTCAGCAAGAGAATTTCTTTCAAGTGACAGGTAAAATTGAATCCATCAAAAAAGAAGAAGCAGGAAATTATTTTGCCCAAGTGAAAAATGGTAATGATGAATTTGGTTTCTACTACGATGAGAATACGGTAATCTATAATGCGGTTGGCGAGCAAGTCGAAATTTCTGAGGGAATAGAGATTATGGCTATTATCGATGCCAGAAAACCAATGACTATGATTTATCCACCAAGGTATTCACCGGAAGTTGTCATCGTCAAAACAAAGGATCCGGGTACTGTGGAGCTGCAAAAGTTTAATGATACACTCTTGAACGAAAAGGGAGACCTAGTCATTAATATTACGGATAAAACCACGATTCACGACTTAGATGGTAAGGAGCTAGCAAAGGAAGCCGTCGTCGATAAAGATGTCCTCATATTCTATGATTATGTGTTAGAGAGCTATCCTGCAAAAACAACGCCATTTAAAATAGTGGTTTTAGGTAAAGAGACATCAAAAATTGACAAAGCAATTGAAATTGCAAAAGAGGATTATTACGAAGTTAATGGTGTTACAATGATTCCGCTAAGACGAGTAGCTGAACAACTAGAGTTCCAGGTTGAATCAGAAGGAAAAGTTGCAATCCTTTCAAAGGGCAGAGTCTCATTTACAATCACCTTAGGCTCAAAACAATATGGTTACAACAAAGCACTACGTTATTTTGATGAAGAGCCTGCATTACTAGAAAAAGGTAAGACTTATGTACCATACGAATTATTGGAGCAGCTTATTGAAATAACGGACAAAAAATAATATTAAATCAAAATTAACAAATGCTATGTACATTTTTAACGTGTATGTAGCATTTTTTATTTATATTTTGTGAATAAATTTTTTTGAATGTGAAAAATTGAGCAAAAGACTTTGTGAAATATTTCATATTAGCTTAGACAAAACAATACGTGTAGTACTTCACACAATGGAACTTGTACAAATAGGCATTTGAATAATAAAAACGCTTTCACCTATTATTTTAATAAAATATAAATTGTTGTCGAAATGGAATTATAAACTCAAATGATTTTATGAAATTACCGATTTATCGATTGTTTTTATTACATAATCTAGAAAATGTTGTTGACTTCATCTGGATAAAGCACTATCATACAAAAATATAAAAGTTTTTCGAAAATTCGAACAGATGGGGTGTTTATATTGGATTTAATGAAAAAGTCGATTGAAATGCATGGACATTACAAAGGGAAACTGGAGATTAATTCAAAAGTCCCGGTAGAAGATTCATATGATTTGAGTTTAGCTTATTCTCCAGGAGTTGCTGCTCCTTGCCTCGAGATTGAAAGAGACCGTTCTCTTGTTTACGACTATACGGTTAAAGGGAACTTAGTTGCGGTTGTAACAGATGGTACAGCTGTATTGGGATTAGGCGATATCGGACCTGAAGCAGCACTTCCGGTTATGGAGGGGAAAGCACTGTTATTAAAGCGTTTTAGTAATGTCGATGCGGTGCCTATTTGCTTAGATACAAAAGATGTCGATGAAATTGTTCGTACAGTAAAATACATTGCTCCAACTTTTGGGGCGATTA
>DAMDNS010000133.1:0-6883 GCA_032083605.1 Ureibacillus sp. | reverse complement strand
ATTTGGCTAACCGTTTGGGCAATTCCTTCCGCTTTACGTGAAGCAGAGGAAGTTTGCTCTGATAATTCAATGATTACCTCGTTGGTTTTATTAAAATTGCCTTCGATACTTTCTACCATTTGTCGAAGGTTTGTCACCATCAACTGGAAGGCTTCTGCCACTGATGCGATTTCGTCACGTGACTTTGGAATCTCCACATCCTGCCCAATTTTACCCTCTGCCACTAAAGTTGCTGATTTCTCAAGCTGCTGCAATGGTTTTACTAAAATGCCGCTGAAGATAAAAGCTAAAATACTGGACCATGTAATCCCCAATACATATGTAAGAATTTCAAAAACTCTTTCACTTTCGATAAATTTAGAGAAAAACATTGGGTGTAGATAGTGTATGAATACAAAACTCGTTGAATAGGTAACAAATGCCAAAATACCTACAAATAGAACTAATTTTTTGCGCAATCCAAATGTCTTATTTTTCATGATTCAGTACTACCTCCAGATATTTTGATAATTAGTTCGTCTATTAATCGATTTAATTCTAGATAGGTTTGTTTATACGTATAGATATCTCCGCCAAATGGGTCCGAGACGTCTTTCGAGCTAAAAGGAACGACATATTCTTTTAATGTATAGGTTTTGCCCTTCGCTTCCGGATACGATAGCAAAATCATATTTTTGTGAGCTAGCGTCATAGTTAATATTAGATCTGCCCACTCAATATCCTTCTGCTTTACTTGTGATGTAATATGATGGACGGATATTTGTTCTTGTTCAAGTACAGCTTTTGAATTCTCTGAAATTTCCCCGCCTTCTAATGCGTAGATTCCAGCTGACTTCACCTCTACTCCGTCAAGTTTTTTATTTCGTAAAATAGCTTCAGCCATAGGACTTCTACATGTATTACCAGTACAAATGAAATAAATATTCACGTGCGTCCACTCTTTCTTTTTGTTATTCGATATGATAAATGAATGTATAAACACTAATTATAATAAGGGAAATTCCTGCTATCCATTTGAGCGCATCGCCTTTAATTTTAAGGTGGCTTTTTGCAATATATAAAGAAATATAAGATAGCACAAAAGTCCATACCCCTGCACTGAAGATAAATAAATGCTTATCTAAATTTAGCATACCAAAAGAAATGCTTACTGAAAAGGTGTCTAAACTTGCTGTTATTGCTAAAATTGTGATAGGAATCGCGATTGTTTGTCGATTTCTTGTCGAAAGTATTAATTGTAGCCCAATCGAAAATAGTAGAATACTTGAAACTAAATTAGACCATTGTAGCAGGATATGTACCATCCAACTTCCTAGAGTAAAACCGATTACCGGAAAAACCATATGCAGAATGGCTGTCCACATTGAAAGGAGGAAACGCTGCTTAACATCGGGCAGCAGTAAATAAAGTGCTACAACATCCAGTGCTACAATAAGTCCCGTAAGTATTTCCTGCAATTTAGTCCTCTTTCCTTTATAAGTTTTCTACTATCTTATGCCTCGTCCCCTTTCATTATCAATAGAATCTTGACCATGCTTTAATTAAATGCCCAAGGATTTTATAAATACACAAATGAGGGAACCTCGCTAAACATCCAGCCCTTGAATGATCCCGAATTCCACTTATGCTAAAAAAAGATTTATATTTTCTTATCCGTCAAAAAAAGCTCCACCTCTGTCCAATGACATCAGCGAAGCTCTTCTTAAATCATAATATGCGTTTATTTGTACCATCTGCCTCCCGCGGCTTTTTCCAGGCGGTTCATGATAGCTGCTCCTACGCCTTCTGTTGAGGTGGTTGTGGCTAGAATGATGGTTGCGTCGGTTTTATCGCAGGCCCTTAGATCGTCGTACAATTTGGTGCTCATCATTTCCTTGTCTCCCTCTTCACCATAAGGGAAGAAATAGTCGGCGTCTAAGTTTTCAAAGGATATCGGTGCGAGAAGTGCGATTTTATTTCCTTGACTTTTCAGCTTACGGATTGCATCGATAACCAATGTTTGGTCACTTTCAATTAGATAAACCGGTGCATTGGGTGCATAGTGCGTGTATTTCATTCCTGGTGCCTTTGGTGTGGCATCAAGTTTTTGCTGCTCCTGATTTGGTTGGATGACTTCCCCAATTACTTTCTCGAGCATTTCCTTTGTTACGCCACCTGGACGGAGGATAACTGGCGGATTCACCGTAACATCCAGAACCGTGGATTCAAGCCCGATTCCCGTAGCTCCTCCATCTAATATTAGAGGGATTCTGCCCTGTAAATCTTCTTCCACATGAATTGCTTTTGTCGGACTTGGTTTCCCGCTTCGATTTGCACTTGGCGCGGCTACTGGTTTTTTCAGCTTTCTTAGTAGTTCTAAGGCTACCTCATGATCAGGCATGCGTATTCCGACTGTTGTTAGTCCTGCTGTAACACTCGGTGCTAACAAGCCTGGCTTTGCTTTCATAATAAGCGTTAATGGTCCTGGCCAAAAAGCTTCCATTAGCTTCAATGCATTTTCGGGAATTTCTTCTATATAATTTGATACTTCTTCATTTGTTCCAATATGTACGATTAATGGGTTATCTGAAGGACGGCCCTTTGCTTCGAAGATCTTTTTTACGCCCCACTCATTTGTTGCAATGGCTCCCAACCCGTAAACAGTTTCAGTTGGAAATGCGACAACTTCCCCATTATTCAATAAATCCACAGCTTGTGCATAACTTTTCTCACTATTCAAATTATTATCCACAAGCATTCGTATAGTTTCCATTTATTTTCCCCTCCTTTTTACGCTTTTTATAGGATATCATGAGGAGGATGTGGATAAACCCCATCGAATGTGCATAACTTTCAGAATATTGTTAATAACTTTTAAGCAAAAAGTTTTTTAACCCATTCCCAAACAATAAAAGTTACTTTCGTTTTCCCTTCTTCTTCCTCATCAACTTTGTTTGCTTCCTCTTTTTCTTTGTCAGAATCCTTATCGTTAGAACGCTCACAAACATTAGGGAAAATACTGCACCACCAGTTATCGCCGCGTCCATCTCCAATTGTCAGGACAAGCGAGTTATAATGAGATTGTGGATAAAACATAATTCCCTCTAATTTTGGTGGTATCAGGTTTTCCCCAAGATTTATTTTTACATCTTGCGCCGCATAATTTTTTTCCACGTACATCGCAAGCTCTGCATAAACTTCATCATTATCAATTTGTGCTTGTTCATTTACTTTGATTTGTGTAAAGAAAGGTGTTAGATTTTCCACCATTTCTGTTTTCAGCTGCTGATCTGCATCTGTGTTACTATTTGCTACCACACGAATTTTCAAGCTATCATCCACTAAATTACTTCTAGTTTCAAAGACCTCATCTACTACATTCGGCAACAAAATAATTGAACACATAATAGCAACTGCAAAGGCAACTAATTTTAATATGCTTAGTATTGGATGAATCTCGTTTTTCTCTTCAACTCTTGTAATCTCGTAATCGTTTAACATTTTAAATCCCTCCCTGACATCATAATTGGCAGGTTAAGAGATTTTTATACATCAATTTCACAAAAAACTAGTCGATTT
The DNA here is from genome assembly GCA_032083605.1 of Ureibacillus sp. GTDB lineage: Bacteria > Bacillota > Bacilli > Bacillales_A > Planococcaceae > Ureibacillus. Next base: position 3,325 of record DAMDNS010000133.1, on the reverse strand, counting down.
TTTTGATTAATATCTTTTACAATTTCAATTTTGGCATCCGGAAAACTAGATTTAAAGAATTTGGCAACAGCTTCTCCCTGGGTAAAACCAATTTCAACACCTATCAGTGCTCGATTTTTCACTAGCTTCGGAAGCTGTTCCGCTAGTTTCCGATAGAGGATTAATCCATCTTCCTCGGCAAAAAGTGCAGAGTGAGGCTCATGCTCTAAAACTACCTCCGACATTTCCTTTGCTTCATCAAATGCTATATAAGGGGGATTCGATAAAATAACATCCCACTTTTCATTTTCAAGGGGCTCTGTTAAATCACCCAGACGGAAATCAATATCCGCTTCTAGAATCTGCGCATTTTTTCTGGCAGTTACAAGGGCAGCATTTGAAATATCAGTTGCCACCACTTCAGCTGTTGGCCACTCTTTTTTCATGGTAATCGCAATGGCACCACTACCCGTTCCAATATCGGCAAGCTTTAGCCCAGCTTTAGCACCGAAGAGCTTCTTCATTCGCTCAATTGTTCCTAAAATCAATTCCTCTGTTTCTGGACGAGGGATTAAAACCGATTCATCTACCTGAAAAGTTCTTCCATAAAACTCTTCCACACCTGTTATATATTGAACGGGACGACCCGTTGCATGTTCTTTGACGTAGGTTTGAAACTTGTTCCATTTTTCTTCACTGATATCATCCTGCATTCGCATCATTAACCCGGAATAATTCGTTTGGTACACATGCTGCATCAGGAGTCTTGCAGCATTTTCGTCACGACCGTTATCGACTAAAAAAGAAGAAGCCCAATTAAGGGCCTCAAAAATTGTATTATGCTTCATCATTTAAGTTGGCAAGTTTTGAAGCTTGCTCTTCTAGCATTAATGCATCGATGATTTCATCGAGCTTACCTTCCATGATAATGTCAAGCTTTTGAAGGGTTAAGCCGATGCGGTGGTCTGTAACACGATTTTGTGGATAGTTATATGTGCGAATACGTTCTGAACGGTCTCCTGATCCAACTGCCGATTTACGAGTTGCATCAATTTCCTTCTGTGCTTCTTGCATGTACATATCGGCAACACGTGCACGTAAGATTTTCATCGCTTTTTCACGGTTTTTGATTTGCGAACGCTCATCCTGCATGGAAACAACTACACCTGTAGGAAGATGGGTCATACGAACAGCGGACATCGTTGTATTTACGGATTGCCCACCTGCACCAGATGAGGCAAATGTATCAACACGAATATCTTTTTCATGAATTTCTACGTCGACTTCTTCTACTTCCGGTAAACAAGCTACTGTTGCAGTTGACGTGTGGATACGGCCTTGGGATTCAGTAGCCGGAACACGTTGAACACGGTGCGCACCATTTTCATACTTGAATTTTGAATAAGCACCTTGGCCATTGATCATGAAAATCACTTCTTTATAGCCACCCATAGCATTTGGTGTAGCTTCCATAATATCGATTTTCCAGCCCTGTGTTTCTGCATAGCGCGTATACATGCGGAATAAATCGCCCGCAAAGATATTCGCTTCGTCTCCACCAGCTGCTCCACGAATCTCCATGATAACGTTTTTATCATCGTTCGGGTCTTTTGGAATTAATAGAATTCGAAGACGCTCTTCAAGTCCTGGGATACGGCTATTTAATTCGTTGAATTCTTCTTTTACCATCTCGTGCATATCTGGATCTTTTTCGTTGTCCAGCATTTCTTTCGTGTCTGCCAGCTGTTGTTTTACATCTTTATATTCGCGATAAACTTCCACCATCTCTTGAATATCAGATTGTTCCTTTGAATACTCGCGCAGTTTTTTGCTATCGCTAACGATCTCTGGATCGCTTAGCAGTTCATTTAATCTTTCGTAACGGTCTTCAACCGCCTGTAATCGATCAAACATGGGGTCACCTCTATTTATTAGTAGTCTCAATATTTTTAGCATATTCCTTTGTCGGGAAAATGCAATGAACTTATATTTTGTATTATTTCGCCTTCACATAAGGGAACACGATTTCCATCATAAATTATATATGTCAAATCATTAAAAACCAAGTTTTTACTTATTGGTTGTCAGTTATAGTGGTGGATTTTCGTGACACTGACGACATACAGGATAATATGTATCATTTCCACCTATGTGAATTTGCTCTCCCGTATATACCGGTTTCTTGTTTTCATCAACGCGCAAATTCATCGTCGCTTTTTTATGGCAGAACCAACAGATTGTTTTCATCTCTTCGATTTTGTCTGCATAAATGAGCATATAACGACTGCCTTCGAATAACTCGTTCTGGAAGTCATTTTTCAAACCAAAGCCCATTACAGGAATGTTTAGATGGTCGACAATTTTGGCTAATTGAAGTACATGCTCCTTTGAGAGAAATTGCACTTCATCCACTAACACACAGTAAAGCTTTTGCGGGTAGTTTTCAACATACTCAAATAAATCTGTATCCTCGAACACAGGAATCGCTTGACGCTTTAAACCGATACGGCTTGAGACATATCCGATTTCATCTCTTGTATCGATTCCTGAAGTAAATATTAATACTGGCTTATCTTGTTCTTCATAGTTATGTGCAACTTTCAGAATTTCAATAGATTTTCCGCTATTCATTGCCCCATGTTTAAAAAATAATTGCGCCATTCCAACAAACCTCTTTCTAAGTTGTTATCTATATCCTCACACATGAAAAAGTGCCTTGAGATAATGGCTCAAGGCATTCTGATTTGAAATATCCTTTATGTACATAGTATATCGCATAACACGGTGTTTCCACAATTATTCCATGAAAGTCTGACAATTTCCTTTGTATACAGAAACGCGAAAAATTCGGGCGTCTTGAAGGTGGAATAAACCATATTTTTCGGAGATGGCTTGTGTGCTGATAGTGGACTAGGAGCGGACACGGTTTTGTATTCTGGACTAACGAAAACCAATTCTTATTGTGCGTACAAGTTGATTCTCGTTAGGTTTTGAAATCAATTTTACTCAGAATTCCCTTAGGTACTGATTCTGACGGTGTTCGGGGATCTAGACGCTTTCTTGATTCCCTTCCATATCTGTTCCGGCTCCGGTCGGGCATCGAGACGCTTGCTTGTTTCCCTTCCTCACCAGTTTCGGCTCCGTTTGGGCATCTAGTTGCGTTCTTGATTCCCTTCCACGCCGGTTCCGGCTACGTTCGGGCATCTAGACGCTTGCTTGTTTCCCTTCCTCACCAGTTTCGGCTACGTTCGGGCATCTAGACGCTTGCTTGTTTCCCTTCCTCACCAGTTTCGGCTACGTTCGGGCATCTAGACGCTTGCTTGTTTCCCTTCCTCACCAGTTTCGG
>DAMDNS010000132.1:0-6885 GCA_032083605.1 Ureibacillus sp. | reverse complement strand
GTAAAGAAGCTGTTGACGAAATTATTAAGGCGCGTGAAAAAGGCTATGACGTCTATGGGGAAACATGCCCTCCATATTTAACTTTAGACCAAACCGCTCTAGAAAAACCTGACTTTGAAGGTGCGAAATACGTATGGTCACCACCTCTACGACCAAAATCACATCAAGAACCTCTTTGGAATGCGTTAAAAGCAAAACAATTACAAACAATTGGCTCTGACCAATGCTCTTTTAACTTCAACGGGAAAAAACAATTAGGTATCAATGACTTCTCCAAAATTCCAAATGGCGGCCCATTTATAGAAGATCGCTTTAGTGTCTTATATTCAGAAGGTGTTGCGACTGGACGAATTTCTGTAAATGATTTTGTTGATATGATTTCAACCAATGCTGCGAAAATCTTTGGTCTATACCCTCAAAAAGGGACAATTGCAATCGGTACAGATGCAGACATTGTTATTTTTGACCCGAATGCAAAAAGAGTCATTTCTGCTGAAAATCATCATATGAATGTTGATTATAACGCTTTTGAAGGAATGGAAGTGACAGGTGAGCCGGTTAGTGTATTAGTGCGCGGCGAGTTTGTTATTAAAGAGAAACAATTTGTTGGCTCGTTGGATTATGGCAAATACCTTAAACGCAAGGCGGCAAAAGAAAAAGCGGATGCATTAGAGGCGGCTGTATCTAACTAGTTAAAAACGCAAGAATCCAGGGGGGATTGTATGAGTACTATTATCGGTGGCCGTATTTCTTCAAATTTAGTTGAGAACTTTGAAGAGATACATAAAGGACTAACAAGGAGCGAAGCGATTGAAGAAGCGAATCGTTGTTTATATTGCTATGATGCGCCTTGTATTAAAGCATGTCCTACAAGTATTCAAATACCAAAGTTCATCAAAAAAATTGCATCATGGAATTTAAAAGGTTCTGCTAAAACAATTTTGGAGTCTAACCCGGTTGGTGCCAGCTGTGCACGTGTTTGCCCAACGGAAGAATTATGCGAAGGTGCATGTGTTTTAAATCACGACACAAAACCGATTTCGATCGGGCATCTCCAGAGGTATGCAACAGATTGGGCGATGAAACAAAAAGAGCCTTTATTTAAAGCGGGAGAGCACAACGGTAAAAAAGTTGCCATTATTGGCAGCGGTCCAGCCGGATTATCTGCTGCAAGAGAGCTTAGCTTGCTAGGCTATCAAGTCACAATTTTTGAGGCGGGGGGAAAAGCGGGGGGGTTAAATCGCTACGGAATCGTTTCATTCCGTTTGCCTCAGGAGGTTGTGCAGTGGGAAGTGGATCAAGTAAAACAGCTTGGTGTTGAGATTAAGACCAATATAATGGTAGGCGTTGATATCTCTACAGAAGAGATTATAAATAATTTCGACCGTGTTATTTTGGCGGTGGGGATGGGCAATGTACCGAATTTAGGCATCGAAGGTGAGAGCCTAAAAGGTGTATATGATGCCATTGAGTTTGTGAAAAAGACAAAAGTGGATGTCCCTACCGATGAGCTTGTCGGCAAAAAGGTAGCTGTAATTGGAGCGGGTAATACGGCGATAGATGCCGCCACAACTGCTATCCGTTTAGGCGCTAGCAATGTCAAAATTCTTTATAGAAGAACAAAAAATGAAATGTCAGCCTATCAGTTTGAATATGATTTCGCCAAACAGGATGGTGTGGAATTTAGATGGTTAACGGCACCGTCCGAGATTATTGGAAATGAGCAAAATGAAGTTGTTGGACTAGAGTGTGTGAAAATGGCTTTGGAAGAATCAGGTGCTGACGAAAGACAAACACCGGTGCCCATCAAAGATTCCGAATTGTTGCTAGATGTTGATGTAGTAATAAAAGCAATTGGGCAAACAAAACATAAAAAGTTAATCGAAGCTTTCGGTTTAAATCATACAAAGGGTGTAGTTGATGTGGATTCCACGACTTTCCAAACTTCGAATGAGCACATCTTTGCGTGTGGAGATGTAATTTTTGGAAACGGTCAAGGAGAGGCAATGGTTGTTACTGCTGCCGAGCAAGGGAAAGAAGTAGCTAAAGCCATTCATCGTACCTTTATGCTACAGTCTGAAATCGCATAAGAAGGAGGAATTGATATGGCAGATTTACGAATAAATTTAGCAGGTATTAAATCACCAAATCCTTTCTGGTTAGCATCGGCTCCACCAACAAACTCCGGTTATCAGGTGCAAAGAGCATTTGAAGCGGGCTGGGGAGGAGCGGTTTGGAAAACTTTAGGGGATCCAATTATTAATACTACTTCTCGATTTGCGGCTGCTAGTTTTAATGGCAAAAAGGTAGCAGGATTCAATAATATTGAACTCATCACAGACCGTCCTTTGGAGGTAAATTTAAAGGAGATTTACGAAACGAAAAAGAGATTCCCAAATCACGCCATTATTGCTTCATTAATGGTAGAACCACAGCAAGAAAAGTGGCATGAAATTGTAAAGCGAGTCGAGGATGTTGGGGTAGATGGTTTGGAGCTGAATTTTGGCTGTCCTCATGGAATGGCTGAACGTGGAATGGGTGCCGCTTCCGGTCAGGTTCCAGAATTGGTTGAAAAGCAAACCTATTGGGCGAAGGAAGTAGCAAAAACACCAGTCATAGTAAAGCTAACACCCAACATTACAGATATAACTGTAACTGCGGAAGCTGCTGTCCGTGGTGGAGCGGATGCTGTAAGTATGATCAACACCATTAATAGCTTAATGGGGGTGGATTTAGATAGCTGGAATACAATCCCGCATGTTGCGGGCAAAGGGGCGCATGGTGGGTATTGCGGACCGGCGGTAAAACCAATTGCCCTTAATATGGTTGGAGAATGTGCTAAGAACCCGCTGATTAATATCCCGATTTCGGGGATTGGTGGTATTTCGAATTGGCAGGACGCTGCTGAATTCATTTTAATGGGTGCTACGGGTGTGCAAGTATGTACCGCAGCGATGCATCATGGATTTAGCATTGTTGAAGATATGATTGATGGTTTAAATAATTACCTAGATGAAAAAGGAATCGCCTCTGTTATGGATTTAGTAGGAAAGTCTGTGCCGAAGTATTCGAACTGGGGAGATTTAGACTTAAATTATAAAGTTGTTGCACGCATTAATAACGATGTTTGTATTAATTGTAATAAATGCCACATATCTTGTGAAGATACTTCCCATCAATGTATTGATATGTTAGTTGATGCGAACGGGAAGTCTTACTTGAAAGTGCGTGAAGAGGATTGTGTAGGCTGTAACTTATGCTCCATTGTTTGTCCTGTGGATGGTGCCATCGATATGGTAGAACTTAAACAGGCATTGCCAAGTATGTCTTGGAATGAACGCCAGTCGAGAATTGCCAGCTTTATGACGGAAAAGGTTGCTAAATAATTTTTGAAAATCTTAGACTTTGAGTAGAAAAGTGAGGTGTAAGCATGTCTGAGTATGAGACTTTTATGGAAGAGAAAAACAAAATTGATAGTTACTTTGACAAAGGCTACCAAGTCATCAGTATTTTTGAAAATTTAAGTGGCACATTTGTTGATTTTGTTACAGGTGAGGGTGCAAGTGAACGTGAAGTAGTGCAACTGCAATTACTAACAGCAGAAGCTAGAAAATATATTGCAACGAAGCTATTGTTCGTTAGCTAATCATATATAAAGTGCGGTGGAGGGGAGGAGGCTTCCCTCTTTTTCTTTGTAATTGCTTAAATGTGAGCGCGGTATTTATTTCTTTGTGCATTCCCTTACCTTATAATAGGGTCTTGAGGGGGTGACCCAATGGCGCGTGAACGCAAATTTTCTACAGACGATTTATATCGTGCAACAAAGCAGATTCTGCTTCAGCATGGGTATGAAGGATTTAGTTTCAGTCTTTTAGCAGAGAGCTTAGACATTTCAAGAGGGGCCATATATAAATATTTTGAAAATCGCGAAGAACTCATTTCCGACTATATGTTATTTGAAATGAAGCTTTTTCTTGAGGAATTAAAAGAAATTGAAAAAAACGATTCCTTCGATGAGAAATTACTCTTTCTAATAGAGGTTATTTTTAGGAATTCAACTATTCCGCAGTTGATAGAAATAGGTCAACGACTATCCGTTAATGGAAATGCAAAGGCAAAAGAGAATATCGGTCAATTGGAAAAACTCCATTTAGATATGTACAAATACCTGCAAGGATTTATTGAACAGGGGAGACAAGAGCAAAAGCTAAAGGCATCCATACCCGACACATTAATATTGGGTATCATTTTCCAATCTATTATGATTCCTAATCATTTTGGAATTCCGCAATCGGAATGGGTTAGTTCTATAAAAGAGGTTCTTTGTCGCGGATTTTTAAAATAAGATGTAATTGACACTAGTGTTACTTTGGAAGATAATGAAGGTGGCGCAAGTGTCAATAATTTTTTTCTTAAAAGTGACACTAGTGTTACTTTGGTATTCCATTTTGAAAGGGGTATAGGATGAAAAAGCTGATTCAAAAAATCACGGACCGTGTTGCAACGAAAAAGGGAATGTGGATTACCCTTGCAGCTTGGTTAATTATCACAATGGCCTTGGCATTCTTCGCACCAAGCGTACGAGAATACCAGGTTTCAAAAATAGATTCGCTTCCCGAAGATGCTCAATCGGTAATTGCTCAAGGGAAAATTGATGAGTACTTTAAGGATAGCAAAGGTATACCGGCAATCTTAGTCTTCCATTCAAATAGTGGAGAGATTGCCTTTTCGGATATTGCAAGCGTATTAGACCAAACCCAAAGTAAAGAGATTAAAGGATTGCAACAGGTTGTGGAGTTATCTGCACTTCCGCCTCAGGCAGCAACTGAATTCTTTTCAGAGGATAAAACAACCGCATTAATTCCTTTAACCTTTGACCCTGCTTTAGAAACAGAGCAAATACAAGAATCGATCGATATCATAAGTGAAATTGTTGGGGATACTTCAAATCTGGAATTGTATGTGACAGGGCCAGCTGGAATTGCTACTGATACGGTTGAGCTGTTTTCCCGGGCTGATTTGGTCTTGATTTTCTCGACGGTAGGTATCATTTTAGTCTTGTTAATTGTTATTTATCGCTCTCCGTTACTTGCAATCATTCCACTTCTAGGGGCAGTTTTTGTGTATGAAGTGGCAACACAGATACTTGGAATTATGGGAAAAGGCGGCTTGGTCATGAGCAGCCAAACAGTCTCCATTATGTCGATTCTCTTATTTGCAGCTGTTATTGATTACTCATTATTTGTTTTCTCCCGCTACCGTGAGGAGCTAAAAAATCATCTAAGTAAATATGAGGCTATGCAAGCTGCTATGAAGGAAACGGGTATGCCGGTCTTTTTCTCAGGAGGAACTGTACTGATAGCAATGCTTGTGTTATTCTTTGCGGAATCTGGCGACTATCGCAACTTTGCACCGACTTTTGCAACTACGATGCTGATCATAATGCTAGCGTCTATTACGCTTATCCCGGCGCTATTTACTCTATTCGGCAGAAAATCATTTTGGCCGCGAATACCTAAAGTTGGAGAGCAAACAACTCGCAAACAGTCGTTTTGGGGAAAAGTTGGTCAATTTGTTACAAAAAAACCCGGTATTTCAGTAGCCGTTTCGAGCATTATTTTGCTATTGGCAGCAGGTAATCTGTTCAACCTGAAATATGAATTTGACACGATGAAGTCATTTCCTGATGATATGCCATCTCGTCAAGGCTATGAGATTTTAGAGGAAAAGTTTGAAAAAGGAGCCCTTGCACCAACTAATGTTTTATTGGAAGCGGAACAGGCACTGACAACAGAACAAATTCAAGAATTAAATGACGCGTTAGCGAAACAAGACCAAGTTAGCAATGTACGTATGAATAATATAACCGATGACCAAATGGTGGTTAATTACAGCCTAACATTCGCAGGAAATCCTTATTCTACAGAAACTATGGATGCTATGGAGAAAATCATTGCTAATAATGAAGAGATATTAGCTGAAAGTAATGTGGATGGAGAGCTTTATTTTGCGGGAGAGACAGCTTCGAAAGTAGATGACAGAAACATAAATAACCGAGATATTCTTCTCATTGTTATTTTAGAAACAATTTTAATTTTTGTCATGCTGATAGTCTTAACGAAGTCATTCAAAATGCCAATTTATATGATGGGCACTATCTTGATTTCCTTCCTGGCTGCTTTAGGGCTGGGGATGTTTTTAAGTAATTTATTCTTTGATATAAGCGCTATTAGTGATCGTGTACCGCTATACGCATTTGTTTTCTTGGTTGCACTGGGAATAGATTATAATATTATGCTTATTTCGAGGTTCCAAGAAGAGAGGATGAACCATTCTGTTAAGGAAGCGGTCAAAATTGCTGTTGCTAACACAGGGGGAGTCATATCTTCGGCGGGGGTCATCCTGGCAGCAACCTTTGCGGTTCTTATGACACAGCCTGTTGAACTGCTATTTGTGTTTGGTTTTATTGTTGCGGTGGGAATATTGTTAGATACATTCTTGATACGGGGCATCCTATTACCTGGATTAATTGTGTTATTGGAAAAAGATAAGCGAGATTGATATTAAATATTTGTTTACTTATAAAACACCATTTATCGATAATATTATTATTTCTTTCAAAAGAACAACTCCCGCAAATTTTCGCGGGAGTTGTTTTTTCATTTCGCCTTGTCAATCGAGATCCGGTTCGCCTTCTTCTATCCATTTTAAGGCGTCCTCGATATTGTCAAACGGTATTATCTGACTGTTGTTAATATCATTTTCTTTCCCATCGCCATTTTGCCATCCCTTAGCTCTTGGTCTTTCAAGATCAGTTCGTCTATCCAATATGAGTCCCCCTTTTGAATATTTGCGCCATATTAGAGTATGAGCTTCGTTTGTAAA
>DAMDNS010000131.1:0-6901 GCA_032083605.1 Ureibacillus sp. | reverse complement strand
ATGTGATTTTAGGACATTCAGAGCGTCGTGAGTACTTCAACGAAACAGATGAAGCAGTAAACAAAAAGGTAAGAGCTGCCCTAAGCAATGGCATCGTGCCGATTATTTGCTGTGGCGAAACACTGGAAGAACGTGAAGCGCATCAAACAGAAGAGAAGGTTGCTGCACAAGTAACAGCTGCTCTAGAAGGATTTACGCCGGAAGAGGTTAACCATATGGTCATTGCTTATGAACCAATCTGGGCAATCGGAACAGGCAAAACTGCAACTGCCGATGACGCGAATGCTGTATGCGGTAAAATTCGTGGGGTTGTAGAAGGCCTTTACGGAAAAGAAACAGCTGAAAGTATCCGTATTCAATATGGCGGCAGCGTAAAGCCAGAAAACATCGAAGAACTGCTTTCTAAAGAACATATTGATGGAGCGCTTGTAGGCGGAGCAAGCCTGGACCAAGACTCGTATCTTGCTTTATTAAATAAGGCTCAGTAACTAAGAACCGAGTCTTGCATAAAAGCTCGGGACAGTTTTCATGATTTGAATTTAAGTATGGAGGCGAGGAAATAATGCCTAAGCAACCTGTTGCATTAATTATTTTAGATGGCTTCGCCTTTCGCGATGAAACATTCGGAAATGCCGTAGCACAAAGTAAAAAACCGAATTTTGATCGGTATTGGGCTCAGTTCCCCCACTCCACATTAACTGCTAGTGGGGAAGCTGTGGGCCTTCCGGACGGTCAAATGGGAAACTCGGAAGTTGGTCACTTAAACATTGGAGCTGGACGTATTGTCTACCAAAGTTTGACGCGCATTCACAAATCAATCCGAGACGGCGATTTTTATAAAAATGAAAAGTTTTTAGCTGCTGTCGAGCATGCAAAAGCAAATAACTCGAAGCTTCACTTGATGGGGCTATTATCTGATGGCGGTGTTCACAGCCATTACGAACACCTTTTTGCTTTATTGAAACTTGCAAAAGCAAATGGATTGGACGAGGTATATGTCCATGGCTTCCTGGATGGCCGGGATGTAGGACCAACAACAGCGATTGGATATATTGAAGAAACCCAAAAACAAATGGATGAAATCGGAGTAGGTAAATTCGCCTCCATTCATGGGCGTTACTATGCCATGGATCGAGACAAACGTTGGGAACGTGTGCAGCTGACTTATAACGCGCTTGTTGACGGTATTGGTCATACTGCTCCAACTGCCAAAATCGGTGTAGAGTCATCTTACGGGAGAGAAGTAACGGATGAGTTTGTCATTCCTTTTGTTCTTACAGAAGAAGGAAAACCGGTTGCGACGGTTGATACAAATGATGCGGTCATCTTCTTTAACTTCCGACCTGACCGGGCGATTCAGCTTTCTACGGTCTTTACGAATGATCAATTTATTGGCTTCAAGCTATCTGAAAAGCATCCGGCCAACTTGAAATTTGTCAGCTTTACACATTATAGTGCCGATGTAAATTCAGAAGTCGCGTTTGAAAATATGGATTTAGTGAATACTGTCGGTGAAGTCATTTCAAGACAAGGATTAACACAGCTTCGCATTGCGGAAACTGAAAAATATCCCCATGTAACCTTCTTTATGAGTGGGGGACGTGAAGAGAAATTCCCAGGTGAAGAGCGCATATTAATCGCTTCTCCTAAGGTTGCTACATATGATTTAAAACCTGAAATGAGTGCATATGAGGTAACGGATGCACTGGTTGCAGAAATCCAAGCAGATAAATTCGATGCCATTATTTTAAACTTTGCGAATCCTGATATGGTTGGCCATAGCGGGATGCTCGAACCGACGATTAAAGCAATCGAAACGGTGGATGAATGTCTGGGTAGAGTAGTGGATGCAATCCTTGCAAAGGATGGAGCTGCCATTATAACAGCTGACCATGGGAACTCTGATGAAGTGATTACTATAGAAGGACAGCCGATGACAGCACATACGACAAATCCTGTACCAGTAATTGTAACAAAGCCGGATATTACGTTGCGCGACGGGGGTATCCTAGCCGATCTTGCACCAACTATGCTCAAATTACTGAATGTAAAACAACCACAGGAAATGACAGGTACACCACTATTTGACAAGTAAGTTAACTAGGGCTTGATGTGAAAAAATTTGCTTTGGAGCCCAGTTTTCTATATAAGCAAGTGAGACTGATTATAAAAATTGAAAAATAAAGGAGATTTATCATGCCATTTATTACACAAGTTTATGCTCGCGAAGTTTTAGATTCACGTGGAAATCCAACAGTTGAGGTAGAAGTATTTACAGAGTCAGGAGCATTTGGCCGTGCCATCGTACCATCTGGTGCATCAACAGGGGAATATGAAGCAGTAGAATTACGTGATGGCGACAAATCTCGCTATCTGGGCAAAGGTGTTTTACAAGCAGTAGAAAACGTAAATACAATCATCGCTGACGAATTAGAAGGCAACTACTCTGTTCTTGACCAAGTCGTAATCGATAATGCTTTAATCGAATTAGACGGTACTGAAAACAAAGGGAAACTAGGAGCTAACGCGATTCTAGGCGTTTCTTTAGCAGTTGCACATGCAGCAGCAGACTACCTTGATATTCCTTTATACCAATACCTTGGCGGCGTAAACGCAAAACAACTGCCAGTTCCAATGATGAACATTTTAAATGGCGGTGCACATGCCGATAACAACGTGGACATTCAAGAATTCATGGTAATGCCTGTTGGCGCTGAGTCTTTCCGTCACGCACTACGCATCGGTGCTGAAATCTTCCACAGCTTAAAAGCAGTATTAAAAGAAAAAGGCTATAACACGGCTGTAGGTGATGAAGGTGGATTCGCTCCAAACCTAGGTTCAAACGAAGAAGCAATTACTGTCATCTTGGAAGCAATCGAAAAAGCGGGCTACAAACCAGGTGAAGAAGTACAGCTTGCAATGGACGTTGCATCATCAGAGCTATTCAATAAGGAAGACGGCAAATACCACTTAGATGGTGAAGGCGTTGTGAAAACTTCAGAAGAAATGGTTGCTTGGTATGAAGAGCTAACTTCAAAATACCCAATCATCTCAATTGAAGACGGTCTAGACGAAAACGACTGGGCTGGCCACAAATTATTAACAGAGCGCATCGGGAAACGCGTTCAGCTTGTTGGGGATGACCTATTCGTAACAAACACAAACAAACTTTCTCAAGGAATCGAGCAAGGTGTAGGAAACTCAATCCTTATCAAGGTGAACCAAATCGGTACGTTAACAGAAACTTTCGATGCCATCGAAATGGCAAAACGCGCGGGCTACACAGCGGTTATCTCTCACCGCTCTGGTGAATCAGAGGACGCAACAATCGCGGACATCGCAGTAGCAACAAACGCTGGTCAAATCAAAACAGGTGCACCATCCCGTACAGACCGCGTTGCAAAATACAACCAACTTCTTCGTATTGAAGATCAACTAGCACAAACAAGCCAGTATCTTGGATTGAAAACATTCTATAACTTACGCTAATACGTATTATATGGACCACCTGATTCTTAGTGAATCAGGTGGTTTTTTCTGTGGTTGGGAGCAGTATTGGATTGCTAAATAGGGGATGACGCACTTTAGGCGGTGCGGTTTGGAGTGAAAAGTGCATCATGAAGGGGATGACGCACTTTAGCGTGAGTGGGTAGGAGTGAAAAGTGCTTCATGAGGGGGATGAAGCACTTTAGGGTGAGTGGTTTTGAGTGAAAAGTGCTTCATGAGGGGGATGAAGCACTTTAGGGTGAGTGGTTAGGAGTGAAAAGTGCATCATGAAGGGGATGAAGCACTTTTTAGTGAGCGATTTGGAGTGAAAAGTGCATCATAAGGGGAATGAAGCACTTTAGGCGGTGCGGTTAGGAGTGAAAAGTTCATCATGAAAGGAATGAAGCACTTTAAAGTGAGCGATTTGGAGTGAAAAGTGCATCATAAAGAAAATAAAACACTTTAGCGTGAGCGTTTTGAGGTAGAAAGTGCATCACTCAAAAATGAACTGTAGTCTAAAGTCTAATCGTTCCCATACTAAACTTCCCAAACGACTTTAAAAACCATATTCCTTATTGATTTCTAAATTATCAATATATTAAGATGATTAGAGGAGGCGAATGTGGATGTTTGGGATTATTAATTATGAAATGTTTTTGATTGCAGCTGTTTTGCTGGTTTTAACGCCTGGAACAGATACGATGTATATTATGAGCAGAAGTATTTCTCAAGGACGGATGGCGGGAATATACTCAGCCCTGGGGATTTCGGCTGGAATCGTGGTGCATACATTACTTGCAGCATTTGGACTGTCCGTCATTCTAGCGCAATCTGCTTTATTGTTTAATATCGTTAAAATCGCGGGTGCCCTATATCTAGCTTATTTGGGCATCAAGATGATCATTTCCAAAAATACTGCAAGTGAGGAAATGGAATTGCCAACCCATAGCAATAAAAAAATCTTCCTGCAGGGTATGCTGACGAATGTGATGAATCCAAAGGTTGCTTTATTTTTCTTGGCGTTTCTGCCGCAATTTATACAAACGAATTCAGGAATTTCAACCCCGACACCGTTTATTCTATTAGGTCTAACCTATACAGTGATTGGTGGTATCTGGTGCATCATAATGGCTTATTTCTCGTCGATTGCCACTAGTAAAGTAAGAGGCAATGTCAAAGTCTCGACTGTTTTAAACAAATTAACGGGAATTGTCTTTATTGCCATGGGCATTAAATTACTGCAAACAAAACAAGCAGCGTAGGAATAATGTTTATTTGACTTTGATGGAAACACATTAGGCTTTCTCTAAAGCTATTAATGTGTTTTTTATTATTGCAAAATAAATAATGAAATAAATTCCAAATAAAGTATAATGAGTTATGTGAATAGACAGACAACTCGATCGTATACCAAAAACGCGGTCTTTAAGAGGGAGGGATTGCCATGCTGAAGGTGTATGGGATTATGATTTTAACGATGTTTTTGTGGGGAATTAATGTCTCCCTTTTAAAATTGCTTGTATTCGATATTTCGCCGCTTGTGATGCAGGGGACGCGGATTTTCCTTGCGGGGATTACTTTATTTCTTATATTATTCGTGACGAAAAAACAAATTGTATATAAAGAAATGCCTTGGAAATTTGTGCTGTTAGCTACTTTGTTAGGTGTGATTGGGCATCACTCGTTGTTGGCTTCTGGCATTGCCCAAACAACAGCGGTTAAAACTTCGCTTATTCTTGGGTTAGCGCCATTAATCACAGCGATTATAGCGGTGGCCACAAGAGCGACCTCTTTAACGAGGCTAAGATTTACTGGGTTTGTCATCGGATTTTTGGGAATTATTATTGCGGTAGTAGATGATATCTCGGCTGTAACGGCGTTTGTGTTAGGGGACGTTTATGTGTTGGGGTCGATTATCGTTCAGGCCTTTAGCTTTTTTGTTATTCGCCGGATAACGTTAACAATCCCGCCGATTATACTGACGGCGTATATGCTAACGATTGGCTCGACTGTGATGATGCTGTATAACCTTGTGGTCACACCGGCATCGTTTAAAGCATTTGCCAGTCTGGATATCAACCTATGGGCCGTATTTTTATTTTCAGCTATTTTAGCAACGGCTGTTGGACATAGTTTGTATAACTCGATGATCAAAAGACTTGGGGCTGCGGAAACGGCCATCTTTACCAACCTGAGCACGATTTTTGCGTTGATCGGCGCGATGGTGATTTTAGGCGAAAATATGCATCTTACCCAAATCTTTGGCTGTTTATTAATTATACTAGGCGTTCTAATTGGCACTGGCGGGTTGGAGGAGTGGATTCGAAAAAGAAGGCACCACCAGCCTGAGCCGATATGAGTGAAGGCACTACTTAAATCTCAAGAAGAGACCGACATAAAAAAATGTCCGTCTCTTTTTGATTTATTAAATGTCTCCACTGGCTAGCCAAGGAATAAAGCCCATCAGAAATTGTTCCGTGGCAGGCATAAGAAAGCTGATTTTCGAAGAAGGAGATTTGCTGTTTGAGACGATGGTTCCGTTAGCTCTTGCTGCAAAACGTGATGGTAGTGCAGGGCGAGCTACTGAAATTCATGAAGAGGTTTTTGTTTAATAAATGAAAGGCGCTCTCCAAAAGATACCGGAAAGCGCTTTTTATCAGTATATTACAATGATTAATTCGCGTATTTCAGCATTTCCTCAGAGATGAAGAATTTTTTGTCATTGTAAACTGCCACTGTGTTAAATTCGCCTGTTTTGGCTTTCGAATTGCCGTTTTGAACCGATACCGTATTGCGGTTTTCGGGAATTATTACAGTACGGTTATTTTTCGTTGCAACAAACACAGGGTTATTTTCGTCTGTTTTATCAATTTTTGTTGAATAGCCTAATTTTTCGAATTCAGCTTGTGCATCAAGGAAGATTTCGTTTGTTAAATCCTTCAATATGAAGCCCATCGCTGTCGCCATTGTGTGAGCTAAATCCGTGTTCTCTACTAAGCCTGTTGGGTGATAAGGGCCGTATGAGTATAAAGTGACATCATCACCTGTATGACCGCCAGTAGTAAAGCCGATATTGGCACGAGCAGATAATAGCTTCACAAGTGTACTACTTAAGTTTTCGCTAGTCTGCAATGCTTTTAATTCCTCGGCAGTCAGATTTTTTAATCCATAGCTTGCCGCCACTTCTACCAGGTTGGACTTGTCCTTTTTAAGCAAGCTTAAAGCGCCTTCCACTGTCATTGTAGCTTCCTTCAGTGGATCGATATAAGCAGAAACTGGTGTTGTATCGTAGCCAGAGGTTGTATTTGTGTTACCCATTGTAATCCCGCTATTTCCGTGGTCAGTTACAGCAATGACTAAAGTTTCGCCATCTTTTTCAGCGAATTCCAATGCTTCCGCTACAGCATCGTCAAAC
>DAMDNS010000130.1:2290-6906 GCA_032083605.1 Ureibacillus sp. | reverse complement strand
AAACGCTGTTTTGAAGAGATCAATGCTATCACCGTAGTTCCGGGCTCAAATAGTGCTTGGCGAAAAAGTGTGTTAGTAGAAGTTGGTTTATATCACAGTGATACTTTAGCAGAAGATACAGAATTGACACTCCGAATATTACTCGCAGGCTATAAGATTGTTTATGAACATGAGGCGATTTCATTCGAGGAATGCCCTGAAACCGTAAAAGGGTTTCTAAAGCAACGAAATCGTTGGTCTTACGGAGTACTTCAAGCTGCTTGGAAACACCGCAAAAACTATATGGCATCCAACAACAGGGCATTAAAGTATTTTGCCATCCCAAGCCTGGCATTTTCTTATTTACTAATTCTTACCTCGCCAATCATGGATGTAATTTTTATCCTCTCCATTATTTCCGGTTCTACATCCATGTATCTATTTATTCTACTTTTCTATTTTGCCGATTTCTTAAATTCTTTTATCGCCTTCCGATTAGAAAAGGCAGACATGAAACCGCTAATCTGGGTTTTTATTCAGCGATTTGCTTATCGTTATTTCTTGGCTTATATCAATTGGAAATCTATCATCCAAGCATTAAAAGGTAATCGAGTAGGATGGAACAAACTTGAGAGAACAGGTACAAACAAATTCAAAGTTAAATGACCAAGGAAAATTTTAAACAATGAAAGGCTTTGATTATGAAAATCGCCATACATCAACCCAATTATTTACCATGGATTGGTTATTTTGATAAGTTAGATCAAGTCGACTATTTCGTTTTGTTGGATACTGCCCTACATTCCAAGAGTGGGTTTGTACACCGAAACAAAATCAAAACTTCATCAGGCCCCCTTACTTTAAGTGTACCTTTAAATAATAAGGAACAACCCATTCATGAACTTTTAATAGCAAAGGAAACAAATTGGAATATACAGCATTGGAAAGCAATTGAATTAAATTATAAAAAAGCTCCCTATTGGTATTTATATAAAGATGGTTTTAAAAAGATATTCCATCAAAATTGGACTCACCTTTCCGATTTAAATATTGCACTTATCAACCATATAACCTCACTTTTATCAATCAAGACACATTTGGTGAAAGAAAGCGAACTAAACATGGATTTTGGAAAGAGCAATACCCGCAACATCAATATCGTATCATTTCTGAACGGGACTACTTACATTTCAGGTGAAGGTGCCCGAATTTATAATGATCCACAATTATTCAAAGAACGTAATATCGAACTGCTTTATCAACAATTCAAACATCCCAGCTATCCACAACGATGGGGACAATTCATTCCAAATCTATCAATCATCGATATGCTGTTTAACTGCGGGCCCTCAACAATTGAGATTATTCGAAACACTCGAAGTAACTAACGACAATAACATAAGGAGGTGAAACTATGCTTACATCCGGAATAGAGAAGATCTTAATCATTGCTCCTCATGCAGATGACGAGATACTTGGTTGTGGTGGTTTAATAGAAAAAGCCTGCCGTTTCCAAAATCAAGTAAAAGTAGTTGTTGGAGCAGTCGGTGAAATTGTTCATCCCCATAATGGCGAAAAAGTAACAGCCCAAACTCGTATGACTGAATTAAAAAATGCATTAATAGATTTAGGCTGTCACGATTTTGAGGTAATCTATAATGATAAAGATTCACTACTTGATACAGTGCCAATAAGGGAAATTATTATGAAACTCGACAATATTTTAGGTGCATTTCAACCAACAATGGTTTTTATACCTTTACCAAGCTATCATCAGGATCATATGGTCCTCTTTGAAGCATGTTTTGCTGCATTAAGACCAAAGCCTCCACAATTAATAAAACTGATAGCCATGTACGAGTATCCATTAATTACATGGCAGTTTAGGAAGTTTTGGAACACAGGTGAACTCTATTTAGATTTAACACAGACAATTGATAAAAAAATAAATGCTTTTTTAAAGCATGAATCCCAAAAACGTCCCTCGAATCATTTGATTTCTGCTGAAAATGTTAAAAAATGGGCAGAAATGCGCGGAATGGAAATCGGAATCCCTTATGCGGAAAAATTCTATATTCTACGTTCCCATATCCTATAGGGTTAAGCTTCAATCGCTGGGGTTTGCCATCTCCCACTTATTATTTTCATATCGCAGAAATCTTGAAGTGAAAGACTTAGTGTCCGTTTATGCGAATCTATACAATTACTGTTTGAGGAAGTGATTACTATTATCCAAGGTGGAAATCAACATACTATTCCACATAATCGACCGACTTTAGGTAAAAAAGAAGAAGAAACAGCTCTTCAGGTACTACGCTCCGGTTGGGTAGCACAAGGAAAAGCAGTAGCCGCTTTCGAAAATGAAATGTGTCATTTTTTAGGTTTACAGGAAGGTTGTGCCGTCGCAGTTTCAAGCGGGAGTGCTGCCCTATATCTTGCATTATGGGCATTGGGGGCAGATGGAAAAAAGATAGCCTATCCATCTCATTCTTGTACTGCCTTACGTAATGCAACCTTTCTTGTCGGTGGTGAGTCCGTAGTAGTAGATAGCCTGAACACTTCACCCAATATGGACTTAGAAAAATTATCTAACGAAAAAATCGATATTGCCGTGATTCCACATATGTACGGCCTACCGATTGATCTTTCAACTATTCCTTCCTCAATAAAAGTGATTGAGGATTGTGCGCAAGCCTTAGGAGCAGCTGTTAATGGAGTAGCCGCTGGAATCCAGGGAGATATTGGTGTATTTTCCTTTTATGCCACTAAACTTATTACTTCTGGTGGGCAAGGTGGTATGATTGTTTCAAAAGATTCCTCTATTACTGAACTAATTAGGGATTTCTTAAAATTCGATCAAAGAGCCGATTCAAAAATACGTTTTAACTTTCAAATGACGGATTTACAAGCTGCGATTGGCCATGTTCAATTAAAACAATTCCCACGGTTTTTAATACGAAGACAAGAAATTTTCCAGCAATATACAAGTGCAAACTTACCTCTTCTTCAAAGTGAATATCCTTCTCAACAGGTCCATTTTCGGGCACTATTAGAAACATCAAAGCAAGGTGAACTTATTAATGCACTTGAAAAGCAATTCATCTCCGCCGCTATTCCCTTAAAGGATGAACATTTACTCGGCTCCCCTTCTTCTTATCCCAATGCTTATCGATGGACGCAGCAACTTGTTTCATTGCCAATTTATCCAACCCTATCAGATCAAGACATACACCGTATAATAAATGCTGTCAAAGCATTTAACTAGGCAAAACTTATATGCTTCAGATACAATAGGTCACACCTATATGGAATAAAATTCTAATTCACAACCTTTATTTAAGCACTTTTTATTTCTATTTATTCCTTTCCTTCAAATACGTAAAATGCTTCAAACCCTCATAATAAGGATTTGAAGCATTTTCATTACGTGCAAATCTGAGGAGGGTTTTGTCCCACTCTGTTTGTCTTTGTATTTAGTTCAAAGCTATTATTGCATCTATTATGCTAGCCAGCATATCCCTATTATTTTAATATGTTAAAAAGGTTAGAGAATGCCGTTACCAGGTCTTGATAGTATCCAATCACTTTATTCTTTATAGATGTTGTGTCTGGTTCCTTTTCTGCCTCATTTTGATCCATTTGTTCTGTGTCGGTAGGTAAATTTTTGTTTTCATCTACTGTTTGTACGGATTCTTCAGATTCCAAAACTGTATTGTCCACCGATTCCGTGATTTCTTGCTCTGTTGGCTCTACATCGGAAGGTTGAGTTTCATTTTCTTCCACAATTGTGCTTTCTAAATCAACGCTATCCTCATCTGTTAATTCTGTAGTTACATTATCAACCAAGATGTCCTGGGATGTTTCCGCTTCTGTTTCTGTTGGTACTGTTGCATCTGGTGCTTCTTGTGCTTCTGATGTTTCTGGTTCACCAGCATCAGTAGATACATCGGATGCTTCTTCAAGTGCTGAAATGTTTTCAGATTCTTCACTTTGCAGGGCAGCATCTGACTCAGTTAAATATTGTTCAATTAAGGTTTGATAATATTCAGCGAGACTTTGATAGCCTGCTCCGATAAATTCATAACTTTCATTTAACCATATACTCTCTTCATCTGCTTGGCTTTCTTCAGCTGTTGGTACTTCTGGTTCTTCCGCTACTTCTTCAACTGCTTCGGTATCGTCAGTTGCTTGGCCTTCCTCTGTTGGTTGTACTTCTGGTACTTCCACTATTTCTTCAACTGCTTCTGTGTCGTCAGTTGCTTGGCCTTCCTCTGTTGTTGGTTCTTCTGGTTCTTCTGGTTCTTCCGCTACTTCTTCATCTGCTTCTGTGTCGTCAGTTGCTTGGCCTTCCTCTGTTGTTGGTATTTCTGGTTCTTCTACTACTTCTTCAACTGCTTGTGTATCGTCAGTTGCTTGCCCTTCTTCTGTTGCCGGTTCTTCTGATTCTTCCGCTACTTCTTCTTCAACAGTTTCTGTTTCCTCTGTTGCTTGCCCTTCTTCTGTTGCCGGTTCTTCTGATTCTTCCGCTACTACTTCATCTTCAACTGCTTCTGTTTCTTCTGTTGCTTGCCCTTCTTCTGTAGCCGGTTCTTCTGATTCTTCCGCTACTACTTCATCTTCAACTGCTTCTGTTTCTT
>DAMDNS010000130.1:0-2190 GCA_032083605.1 Ureibacillus sp. | reverse complement strand
CTGTTGCTTGGTCTTCTTCTGTTGCTGGTTCTTCTGGTACTTCATTTACTTCTTCTGAAGCGGATGATTCATCACTTACTTCGCCTTCTTGTGGCTCATTATTATTTGCTTCATCTATATCATCAATCTCATTATCATCTGGTTTTTCATTAATTGGAACGAACTTATGTTTATGCTTAGCTAATTCACTAACCAGTTTACCTTTCTCAGGTGATTCTGGAAGACTTTTAGCAAAAGCACTTACTTCCTTACCATGATGATGATGATCTTTCACTTTTTCAATAACTTGCGGATTAACGCCCTTCGTATCAAGCTCTGCTGCAGAAATTGGTGCACCAGCTGCTAAAAAGGTTGCAGCTATCACGGATGTTGACATTACTAATGGTGCTACCTTTTTCGAAAAATTACTTTTTGCTTTCTTAGAGTCCATCTCTTGTTTGTTCATTACTTCATCTCTCCTAATTTGTATTTTTTTCTACTGATAGGATGGATTTTTCATAAGATCCCTTATCTCTGGTTACACCTCCTATTGATTTGAGTAAAAACATTACTCAATTCTTCCGGCAGTACCATCATCTGCCTGTCTTGAATATACACAAGTTTTGTTACCACTTTGTGTTACTCCGATTAAATAAGATGTCGAAACCTTTTCATATTTTAGAGTTTTGCAACACTTGAAATTTTCAAAAAGGAGCTCTATCAATTTGATTCAAAAAAAAATTTTGCTCCCTAGTTGTTCCCACGACGATTTTTGCTGTCTGTCTACCTCGCTTGATTTGATGAAAAACGTCGAAATTGTTTTTTACATATTAAACAAGGAAATTAAAAATTATTAAATCCGAATGAAAATTATTTAATAGTTTCCTATATTCAAACTTCTATTTGATATTTAAAGGCAAGAAGATAATAATTATTAAAGCTATATAACAATTATTGAATAGATATCGTCTGCATGATTATTTTATTAACTTTATTCAGCAGTACCATTTGCATGTCATATTCGGTCGCTATAAAATAGAAAAAACTTCAAACCCTAAAGACAAAAGGATTTGAAGCTTTTTTGCTAGTTTCCGCATTATTCATTTTAAAACTATATGAAATTCAATTAGGCCTATAGTATTTGCTGTTGCCGTAGATTTCAATAGATTTGAGAGGATGTAGTTCGAAATTATGGCTTCTTTATATCTCCCAAATTAGAAGCTTATCTATTAATCTCTTTTTCCATCCATACCTGCCGTATAATTTCCTCAGTGTTTAAGTTGATGAAATATTTAGCTGCCAGAGAAGAAAGAGGCGTATTGACCGTAGTAAAAGCTTCCCCTTCTGCTACGATTGACAGCATAGTACAAAATTCATCTTGTGTAATTGTGTCTACTATTTCAATTTGCAAAAATCTTGTCTGTTTCGCCTTACCATTTGTTTGCTGAAATAACACATAGCCTATTGGTTTTTTTGACTGGTCGGTGAACACTGCCGCTTGAGCGGACAGGTTACTTTTCACATGGCATTGCCACGGAACGTCCTCATTATAGATTGATAACTGAGGTAATAATTCAGGTCTTGTAAATTCAATATTAAGTGTGGTCTTCTTTTCAACACTGCCTTTAAAGAAAATCAGTTCATCCTTCATTTTGTAGCCAAGCTCTTCATAAAGTAGAATGGCAGCTGTATTTTCTTTGATTGCTTCAAGGCTGGCACGTTTCACGCTACGCGCTTTATATTCTTCCATAGTTTTTTGCAGGAGCATTCGTCCAACACCTTTTCTCCTGGCATCTGGATGTACCGCTGTTCCACCATTCCATGCAAGTATTTCACCATTATTTTCACGGAAGCCATTTAGAAGAATTCCTTGCAGCACCCCGTCTTCCTGAGCGACAAAGGACGAAGCGACATCTAGATCCTCCTTAGCCAGACGCTTTATAAAACTATTATGATTTTCTCTAATCGGTACAAAGTAATTCGAAAATCCATCGTTCAAAATACTAATTACATCTACAAGCGTACATCTATCGAGGGTTTTAATGTTCATATGATTACCTTCTTTTTGTAAAGTTTATTTTCCTATTATTTTATGTCGGCATAGTAGATTAGAGAACAATTCCTCCCTTGTTGTTGTGAATTTTGATTTACTGACATATGAAAGCGCTTCAACTGTCCTTTATCCTCAAAAGTTTGAAAATCAGGTATTAT
>DAMDNS010000129.1:0-6916 GCA_032083605.1 Ureibacillus sp. | reverse complement strand
TCATATCGTTCTCTTCTTCCAGGTCTTGCTGGTCTAGCAAATCTTTCTGCTCTCATTGGTGCTTTTTCAGGTCTTTCGGGTCTTTCATATCTCTCGGGTCTTTCAAATTGTTCATGTCTTGGGGCTCTTTCTTGATTTCCATACTCAACTGGGATTTCGGAACTGTCATCAAGATTAAATGATTCCATTTGATTATGTCCATCTGCCCCCTGATTCTTTGGCATACCTTGGAAGCCTTTATATAATCTCCAAAGTGCAGGTAAATTACGGAACATTGGCGTTGCTTGCTGTACTAATGGTTGAAAGCTTTGAGCAGTTGCCAAAAATCTATTAGCCGTATCCATCCATGATTGAAATTTAGGTGCAGCTCCCCCTACACCACCAATTCCAGGTCCTGGAGCTGGACCCCGACCAGGAGGAGGCATCATTCCGGGATTAGGAAACCTAGGTGGTCTAGAGCCAAAGTTGCCTCTTGGTCCTTGAAATTGATTAAACGGTCGTGAAGGTGGCATTTGCTGACGGAAACTTTGAGGACGCATATTAATCTCCTTTCTTCATACTAAAGACGAAGTTGTTCTAAAGGTATCATATGCAAATAGGCATTTAAATGTCCGGTTTTTAATAGTTTAGAATTGTAAATAGAAAACCAGCCAGACCGGAATAGGTCTGGCTGACGGGCGCAGTTTTGGCGAATTTCATTTTTAAACTTACCTTTCCTTATCCCCTAAAAGCTAAACGAAATAATGATTAATCGGCCTACCTATCCCACCATAATGAACATCTACATTGATAAAGTTTTGTTTCTCCAAAAAGTCTAAATATCTTCTAGCGGTAACACGTGCAACACCAATTCCTGCTGCCACTTCGTCCGCTGATACACCTTCCTTGGACACCTTTACATAATTGAGCACTTTATCTAAAGTTGTACGGTTAAATCCCTTTGGCAATTCTGTCATTAAAAGAGGCTCGTTCCCCGAAGTTTCCTCTATTTCTCTATATGGATGGATCATCTCATCCAATTCCTTCTGAGTAATATCTTGAACACCAAAAGTCTTCAGCTTAAAATTATTATAATTTAATAAAGTTTGCTGGATTCTTTCAAACGTAAAAGGCTTCATAATGTAGTCATAGACACCGAGATGCAGGATTTGCTGGATTGTTTGCATATCATTTGCTGCAGTGACTGTAATCACATCAACAGGTAAATTTGCATTTCGAATTTTTCTCAAAGTAACTAAACCATCTTGTTCTGGCATAAAGATATCCATAATTACCAAATGTGGTCTTAGCTCCACAATTTGATTGTAGCCTTCTACCCCATTGCTGCACATAGCGATAACCTTAAATCCTTCAACACGCTCTATAAACTGCCGATTTACTTCCCTTACCATTGGGTCATCTTCTACGAGTATCACTTGTATCGTATCCAACGATGATTCCCCCTTTTATATTTCAAAAGTAATTATAAATGTTGTTCCTTTTTTTGGTTCACTAGTTACTTCTATTGTACCATTCCCTTTCTGTACAATTTCGTTTACTAAATACAAACCAATTCCTCTTTCCTCTTTATTCTTTGTTGAGAAACCACTCTCGAAAATACGAGTCTGAATCTCCTCAGTCATTCCCATTCCATTGTCACTAACTAAAATTGCTAAAATGCCATCATTATCATCTATTGAAATATGAATTTCTTTGTCATCCCGACTAATTCCGACAAAAGAGTCAAATGCATTTTCAATCAAATTTCCAAATAACACAACGAAATCATGGTGGTCCAGCTTGTCCGGGAACTTTGTAAATTTACTTTCCTTATCAAGAGTAACTGTAATTCCAAGCTCTTTCCCTCGACTTATTTTACTTAATAGTAATCCCGAAATATTTTCATTGTAAATACGTTCATTCAGGAATTTTGTTACATTTTCATGTTCATCTTGCACTTGCGACAAATACTCTAATGCTTGCTTGATATGTCCTAAATGCAAAAGTCCCGAGATTGTATGCAGTTTATTTTTATATTCATGGGTTTGCACTCTTAATGCTTGTACAAATGCTTTTACACCCGTGAGCTCTTCTGCCAATTGTTTAAAGGCTGTTAAGTCCTTGAATACTGCAACTGCACCAACCTTATTGCCATCAACTAGAATTGGAATGCGATTGCTTAAAAGACTATGCTCATTCACATAAATTTCTTGGTCATACACAGGCGTCCCAGTCAGGACAATCTCGGGGAGTCTGGTATCCGGTAATACCTCATAAATATTTTTTCCTAAATAATAAGAAGGTTCTCTCTCAACACCTAATATTTCACTAGCCTTCTTGTTGAATATCGTAATATTTAAATCCTTATCAACAGCGATAATTCCTTCATGCATGGCGTTAAAGGTTTCGGTTCTTTCCACATACATCTTTGAGATTTCATGGGGTTCCAAACCAAACATTTGTGTTTTAATATGTCTTCCAAGAGTATGTGCTCCCCACATACTAAAAAGAACAGATATTGCAATTGTAATCCATATTTCACTTTGATAATCAGTAAAAATTTGAAGTGGCGAAGGAAGCAAATAACCAACAAGTGCTACACCAATCTGGTTGTTATACTCATTCATGATCGGTACGAATGCACGAATGGTTGTTCCTTGGTCTCCACTCGCTTTAGATAAATAATAATGCTCTACAAAAGCAGCATCCAGATCGGATGATTCGCTTACTTGCCCAATTTCATTAATGGATGGATGGGAGTACTTAACTCGATCCGTATCCATAATGACAATGTAATCTGCCTGATTAATAAAGCGAATTTCTTCAACTATTTCATTTATATTCGTAGATGCTTTTTTAAAATCATTACTTTGCAATAATGTTTTAATCTCCGGTAGATTTGCAACTGTCCGTGCCACAAGCATCGCTTCTTGACCGATGTCTTCTTCCTTTTCTTCCAATAAACTTCCAATAACAAAGGTTCCTGCTATTAAAAAAGAAAAGACAATAATAAAAAATGTTAACATCATTATTTTCTTGTTCATTGATAAACTTCGTAATTTCATTATTGTCTCTCCTCTCAAAAAACTGTTACATTACTGCTATAATGTTTATAATGATCAATAAATATGTGCAAATAGACCTTAATGAGCAAGACATGCACTAATTATACTAATTTAATAATCGTGGTGAAATACATGAAAATTTTTCTAGCTGGATCTTTTATTACCATCATTATCTTAATCGTACTTTTTAGCTACCGTCAAAATATTTTTTCAACTTCCGCTCTTCCATTTGATGATGAACAACAGGGGTTAAATGAACAAATTACCATACACTTTAGTCACGTTGTGGCTGAAAATACTCCTAAAGGTGCCGCTGCGGAAAAGCTTAAGGAACTGATAGAAGAAAAAAGTAATGGTAAGGTTATTGTTCAAATTTACCCAAATGGAATGTTATATAATGATGAAAATGAATTGGATGCCCTTCGTGAAAATAAAGTACAGATGATTGCTCCGACCATATCAAAGATGACAAAGACTTTACCAGATTGGCAGGTTTTAGATTTGCCGTTCATTATAGAAAATAATGAACAATTAAAAATGGTTTTAAACGGAGAGACCAGCAAATCCCTCTTACAGGAGCTCGAAAGAATCAACGTAAAAGGGCTGACCTTCTGGAATAATGGGTTTAAGCAAATCGCCTCTACTACACCAATTGTAGAAGCGGAACAATTTAAAGGTAAACGTGTACGAATGATGACAAGTGACATCTTACATGAGCAATTTAAGCTTTTGGATGCCAAACCCGTGGCTACCTCCTTTGGGGATGTATATTCCGGCTTAAAACAAAACATTGTTGATGCACAAGAAAATACTATTTCAAATATATATTCAAAACAATTTCACACAATGGAAAACCATATCACACTTTCCAATCACGGAATATTAGCCTATGCAGTGATGGTCAATGAAGGCTTTTGGAACAGCCTCGATGAAGATATTCAAAAGATTATTGCTGATTCACTGGCTGAAATGCAGAATTGGCAGTTCGAGCGTGCAGAACAATTTAATGATGAAAACTTAACTTATTTAAAATCAAATCCAAATGTTGAAATACATCAATTGAATGAATCTGCCAAAAATGACTGGAAGAAAAAATTATCTCTTATTTACCATCACTATGAGAAGAATATCAATGACCACTATCTCGATGACCTATTAAATGAAGTAAAACAGTTAGATTCATAACGACCAAAATGAACAATATTGAGCTATCTTTCAAAAAAGATAGCTTTTTTTATTTTTACCAACTTTGTACTATAACAATATTTCAGGTTTTGAAAGTAGTATTATAACAGCATAAACATTGATATCAAAGGGTTTGTGAGGTTTTTCACAAATAATAGAACAAAATGAACGATATAACCTTTAAAAACTAAACAGTCTTTTTAGAAAACTATGCGTTATGATAGGTTCAGATATTGAAAGCGATGTCATTTAAATTTTCAGGTATTTAACAAGGAGGATGGAAGAGAAATGAAATTACTTAAGAACCTAACTGTTCAAGTAATTATTGCAATCGTTCTAGGTATTATTGTTGGGGCAATTTGGCCGGAGTTTGGGGCAAGCTTAAAAATTTTAGCGGACTTATTTATTAAATTAATCAAAATGATGATCACTCCAATTATCTTCTTAACTGTTGCAATTGGTATCGGTGCAATGGGTGATATGAAGAAGGTTGGTAAAATTGGTGGTAAAGCTTTAATCTACTTTGAAATTGTTTCTACAATCGCACTTGCAATCGGTATTGCGATTGCTCTTATTGTTAATGCCGGTCAAGGAATTGATACAGGAGCTGCCAATGGTTCTGACGTTTCTCAATATACAGAGGCTGCTGCTAGCCAGGAGCACGGAATTGGACCTTTCATCTCAAGTATAATTCCAGAAAACTTCATTGGTGCACTTGCAAACGGTGAATTATTACCGACATTATTCGCTGCAGTATTATTTGGTATGGCTGCTGCTGCACTTGGCGAAAAATCAAAACCGGTTATTACTTTCTTTGAGCAAGTTTCAGAAATTTTCTTTAAAATCGTTGGAATGGTCATGAAATTCTCGCCAATCGGTGCATTTGGGGCAATGGCGTATACAATTGGTAATTTCGGTATTAAATCGCTTGGAAACTTAGGGTTATTAATGGCGGCAGTATACATTACAATGGCATTATTCCTAATCTTGGTTTTAGGTTCTATAGCAAAATTCTATGGCTTTAATATCTTTAAATTTATCGCTTACATTAAAGACGAAATTTTCTTGGTAATTGGTACATCTTCATCTGAATCTGCCCTGCCATCTATGATGCGTAAATTAGAAAGATTCGGATGCTCTAAGCAAGTAGTAGGATTAGTTGTTCCTACTGGTTATTCTTTCAACTTAGATGGTACAGCTATCTACCTATCAATGGCGGCACTATTCATTGCGCAGGCCTATGGTGTAGACCTATCTTGGATCCAAATTTTAACTTTACTTGGGATTTTAATGATTACGTCTAAAGGAGCAGCTGGTGTAACTGGTTCAGGATTCATCACTTTAGCAGCAACTTTAGCAGCATTCCCAATGATTCCTGTTGAAGGGATTGCCCTACTGATCGGGGTAGACCGATTCATGTCAGAAGCTCGTGCTGTAACGAACTTAATCGGTAACGGTGTAGCAACTGTTGTAGTTTCTAAATCCGAAAAAGAATTTGACGAAGCCATGAATGCAGAGTTAAAACATTCTCGCGCATAATTTAAGTAATGGACTTTAGGCTGCAGTAATCTCGGAATTTTCGAGGTTGCTGCATTTTTTTTATCAAGTGCATGCGCGTTAACAGATAATAAATTCTTTACCCCATTTAGCTATCCTTAACAAGAACCTGACTTTTTGGCTGTAGTATGCTTTGTCCAAATAGACCCCATATTTATATCTCTTGTCTATACCACCCCTGTAAAGAATGCACACTTCCCAAATAACACTAAAAAGCACCCAGAATGAGATGAATCATTCAGGATGCCTATTATCAAAAAAATTATTTCTTACATTCGTATTCAAAGGATGTTGTGACGATAAGCCACTTTTATCAACTACCGGTGCTCCCCCATCCTTTTCACACGCTTCAATTAATTGATCGATTTTGTTTTCTAAAAAGAACGAGGTTAAACCTGCAAATACGATTCCAATGACAACCATTATCGCTCCGATGATTACCCAGCCACGTCCACTATTCCCCATTATGTCCGTCCTACCTTCTCCAACAAACTAATTAAATAAAAATGAATGGCTCTGTATCAATTTCAGATTGAATAAACTCAACTGATAGCTTTGCATGGGAACATAATTTATCCATTTTCTCTGAAACTCCTTTTATCATCACTTTTTCTACATGATGACCTGGATCTACAATACTTAAGCCAATACTTTGAGCGTCCTGAGCTATATGGAAACCAATATCTCCTGTTACGAACACATCTGCACCTGATCTTTTGGCAGTATACACATATTTGTTGCCATCGCCGCCCAATACAGCAACTTTAGACACCATTGAGCCGGTATCTCCTACCACACGCACGTTAGGAACGTTTAAATGCGTCTTCACATGCTCTGCGAATTGTTCCAATGTCATAGGCTTCTTCAGCATTCCAACACGCCCTATACCCAGTTCATTCGTCTCAACAGCTAAAGTATATAAATCATAAGCAGGTTCTTCATACGGATGCGCATTTAACATAGCCTTTAGAACTTTATTTTTGATGGCATGCGTGAAAACAACTTCAATTTTCTCTTCATCCGTTTTTTCCATTTTACCAATGTCCCCGATAAATGGATCGGCTCCCTCCAATGCTCTAAAACGTCCTTCACCGTTTGTTGAAAAGCTGCATGAATCCTAATTGCCAATG
>DAMDNS010000128.1:0-6921 GCA_032083605.1 Ureibacillus sp. | reverse complement strand
TATGCTCTTTTCCAAGTCGATCAAAAGTGCCGACAATTCCAGCCAGTAAGCCTTTAATAACGGTTTTTGCTTCATTTTCAGTTACACCGCTTAAATCACCATCGATTTTAGCTTCTGCCTCTTTCACCAACTCATTTAATGATAAGCCTTTTTCATTTTCATAAATAGCTGCAGCGCTTTCGCTAACCTTGTTCAAGTCATTTAAATTCATTCTATATAAGAATGTCACAGCTTGTGCTCGAGTCAATTCTTCTGTATGACCAAAGTATTCTAAAACATTATTTTTTCTATCTGGATATTGGCCTGTTGATATTTTTTCATTCAATAAAAACTGGATCGCCTTCTCCAAACCCAGGCTATCATGACTCAAATGAACCAAGCTTTGTGCCACTAAGCCCCGTTTAATCGGTTGCTTTCTTATCTCATCATCCAAATATCCTTTAAGAGGGACCCCATATGCAGCCAATGAGCTATAGACATCATCTGCCCAATCCTTTGCAGGAGAAGCCTTCCTAAGCTGCCCGTTTGCTGCATTCGTATCGAAGAAATTCTTAAGCATTACCGCAAATTGGGCCTCTGTAACATGATCATTTGGTTCAAAGTTTCCATTCTCGTAGCCCTTTACGATTCCCTGTTCCTTTGCCCAGGTAACTGCGTCAAAGGCATAATGGTCAGCCTTCACATCTGGAAAACTCAAAACCGGTTTCTCTGGAGCCTCATTTTTACTTTGCCCCGCTCTTACATTGACTTCATAATTGTAAGCAGGCGTGGTCTTTGGGGAATTTTCAAAGACCTGAAGATAATATAATCCTTCCCGCATCCCGCTATATTTCAGATTCGACTCATTGCTAGAAGCGTTGTAAACATAGCCTACAAATTCTTTTTCTTCGTTAAAAAGAGCTAAACTACTTAGCGGATATTCTTGAGTAAAGTCAAATTCTATTGTGTCGCTGCCTTTCAATGTGAATTTGTACACATCCACTTCCTCTTCACCAATGTTGCCATTTGCTTTCTCATTTACTTCAAGTAAAGTGGCATTCTCGTTAGAATTATTTGGCTCTTGCTCTTTTACAGAATTGCCAGCAGTCACTACACTCGTATGAAAGCAAATAAAATAAAGGCATAAAACCGAAACTAGTAGTCCAAAAATCTTTTTCATGAGGCCCTCCTATTATATTTATAGTTTAGAAAAATTATTTATATTTAAATCTATGTTTAATTTCACTAAAAAAAGAACTGTATCAATGAGGGCACTGAAAAATTATGAAACCATTTTTGTAGATGAAAGCAGTAGTAGATGAAGTCCCATATGCTTATTCCTAGTAATCCCTACTTACACCATTTTCAAAACTTAATTTCCCTAAAATAAGGTGTATAAAACCTATAACCTTTTCATATGGGATATAATGGATATTGAATAAATTCAATTTGAAATGGAGGGCCTATGAAAACTTTAATTCGTGGTGAAAAAGTAAACGTATCTGATTATACTTCCGCAACTCAATTAGAGGTGGAAGTGAATGTATCATCCAATTTTGAAATCGATATTACGTGTTTTGGGCTAGATCAAAAAAAACAGCTGACAGACGATCGCTACATGATTTTTTATAATCAATTAAATTCCCCTTTCAATGAAATTCAACTTCAGAACCTACAGCAAGGCAGTGGAACCTTTCTCATCGATTTAGCTAAAATCCCTAATTCCATCCAATATCTCGTCTTCACGGCAACGATTGATGGGGACGGTACAATGGGGATGATTCAAAACGGTTTCCTAAAAGTGAAGGCAGGAGCTCAAACCCTTCTCGACTATTCCTTTAACAGCAACGACTTCAAAAACGAAAAAGCCGTGATTATAACGGAAATTTACAACTATAAATCAGTGTGGAAGGTTTCTTCTGTAGGCAGTGGATTTGACGGCGGACTTGCAGCATTATTGACAAGCTTTGGCGGTTCTGCTGCTGATGAAGAAGCACCTATTTCTGAACCAGTACCAGCTTCATCGACGTTTTCGGCGAATCCTTCGACATCAACAGCAGCTACCCCACCACCCGTGCTGGATAAAAAAGTACTGCTGGAAAAGAAAATGGAACGAAAGGCTCCAAAATTATTGGATCTATCAAAGAAAGCCAAAATTTCTTTAGAAAAAGTCGGCCTGCAAAATCATAATGCGAAGGTCGCACTTTGCTTAGATATCTCTGGCTCCATGTCAAAAATGTATCGCACCGGCAAGATTCAAGAATTTGTGGAACGCATTTTAGCACTAGGGACTCGCTTTGATGATGACGGCTCCATTGATGTGTTTTTATTCGGCAAAAACGCCCATGACGCAGGAGAGATCACCATTGATAACTTCAATGGCTCCGTGGACCGTTTGATTCGCCAATATCCTTTGGAGGGTAACACATACTACGGCAAGGCCATGAAAATTATCCGCAAGCACTATTTTGGCTCCGGGGGCAAACGCGATAAACCTTATGCACAAAAGTTCCCTGTCTATGTAATGTTTGTGACTGACGGTGCCCCTTTTGACAAAAGCGATGCAACGAACCATATCCAGCATTCATCCTATGAGCCGATTTTCTGGCAATTCATGGCCATAGGGAAATCCAATAAAAGCGCCAAGAAAAAAAGCGGATTCTTCGGCAGCCTGATTCAGTCTGATTTTACCTTCCTGGAGCAATTGGATAATTTGAACGGACGTTACCTGGATAATGCCAACTTCTTCAGTGTGGAGGACCCGTTGGAAGTTTCGGACACGGAGCTATACGATTTATTGATGACAGAATATCCATCCTGGGTAAAAAACGCTTCGCAAAAGTGCCTGATCCAATAATCGCTGATTGAATTCGCAGCAATTGTGGAGCTTATAATTGTAGAAAAATTTATATCATGAGGAGGAGAAAAAATGTCTACCATTTCTTTAAGAAAAGATAAAGTAAAAATCGTGCTTACAAAGAAAAACTTAACCGGTGTTCGCGCAAAAGTCGGTCTGGTATTGGACATCTCCGGTTCGATGAGACGCTTGTATAAAATCGGTGAAGTACAGGAAGCTGTAGAACGCATCGCAGCAGTCGCCTCTCAGTTTGATGATGATGGCGCGCTGGATATCTGGGTATATGACAATGAATTCTCCCGTCTTCCCGAAGTAAACGAGCACAATTTGCTGGGCTATGTTGAAAAGAACATCCTCAATAATGAGGAGATCCATAAATTCGGCCGAAACGATGAGCCGCAAGTTATGGCCGATGTCATCAAAAAATATACAATCGAAGAAGCAAGTACTGACGAGCCGGTATTCTTGATCTTTATCAATGACGGCGGCTGCAAAGCGGGCATCAAGAAATTCATAGTGGAATCCTCAACAAAACCGATTTTCTGGCAATTCGTAGGCATTGGCGACTCGAATTTTGATGTACTGAGAAAGTTGGATACCATGGAAGGCCGTTTCATCGATAACGCCAACTTCTTCCACTTCGAGGACATCGAAAAAGTATCCGACGAACAACTATACGAAAACCTCCTCGATGAATTCCCTTCCTGGCTCCAGGAAGCAAAGGAAAAAGGCATTTTGAATAAATAAGTTTTCGTATTGAACCCCATCAAGCTAAGGCTTGGCGGGGTTTTAGTTTGTAGATTTCTTGGATTGGATGATTGGTTAAGATTTTCGAATCATTTTTATTTGCTGGAGCTGTTTCTTTTATTTTGAAATTTAATTTGGCGGATAAAATATCAAATTGGCAGATTTCTAAAAAGTTTTGACGGATAAACGAGGCAATTTGGCGGCTATTTATAAGCACTCGCTTTTCTTAATAACTCCCTTTTAGTTTCTATAAATTTACGCTATTTTGAGCGCTTTTTTGACTCCCAATATAAAGTGTCGAGATTATAGAAGAAAGTGTCGAGATTTTCTCCCAAACTGGCGAGAATATTTTTCCAAAGATCAAACTTCAATTGATTACTTCACTTCCTATTAACCAGGTGCACTTTTCCACCCAATTCCCACACTTTATTTTATGGCTTTTCACCTAACAAATAACAATATTGTGTCGTATAAAAAGACTATGCAAAATCAAAAATAAGAGCAGTCAAAGGAGGTGGAATGTGTAATGAAAAAATTAACGAGCGCACTTCTATTTTGTGCTTTGCTCCTGTTCTCAACTAGTTATTCGGTACAAGGGCAGGAAATAAAAATGTTCAAGGAACCACCATTCGAGTATTACAAGGTCTCTAAAGGGGATTCTTTCTGGTTCATTGCCAAAAGATATGGGTTGGATTATAAGGAATTAATGAGGCTGAATCCTACTGTTGACCCATTGAATATGCAGGTTGGTTCAACGATTCGATTGAAGGATTCCGGTCAGTCGGTGGCAAGCTTTGAAGAAGAAGTCGTTCGCTTAGTGAACGTCGAAAGACAAAAAGCTGGCTTAGGTGCTGTTACGCATCGTGCTGATGTGAAAAACGTTGCTGAAAAGAAAGCGATGGATATGATCAACAGCAATTATTTCAGCCATACGAGTCCAAACTACGGTAGTCCTTTTGATATGTTGAAAACTTTCGGTATTTCCTACAAAGCTGCAGGTGAAAACATCGCTAAAGGACAAAAATCCCCACAAGAGGTAATGAATTCTTGGATGAATTCTTCTGGACATAGAGCCAATATTTTAAACGGCCAATATAACTCAATTGGTGTTGGTTATTATAACGGCGCTTGGGTTCAGATGTTTATTCAGTCTTAACAAAAAGTAGCCGTCTCATAAGCATGAACGGCTACTTTTTGAAATACATAAAATTGGTAACGCGAGATTTTTCAATGTCCCTGATTTTACTTCCGCCCTGCAACCCAATTCATGCCCCAGTTGTAGGCTTGGTCCATATTTTTATGGCCATTGAAGTATTCCACAAGGCGTTCTACTTTGAAGGTTTCATCATTTACATTTTCAATCATGGCAATGGCGCACATAATTTGCCCATTTTTGTGCTCATCAAGTTTCACTTCAATATCGGGTCCTGCTGGGTATTTTAAGGTTACGATTCCGTCTGCTTGCGACCAATTGGCAACACCTTCATAAATAAAAGCATATACCAACACCCGTTGAATCTCGGAAATCTTCCCTCCGTTAATACGCAGATTTTCTCCGCCAGTTGCTGATCCCGTACGATCATCTGCATCTAACTGGATATATGGATAGCTTTCATAAGATCCAAATGCATTTCCTAAAGCTTGAACACAGCCTTTTTCACCATTTTTCAATTCGTATAAGCACCCTAAATCGAGATCTACATTATTGGACTTGCCTAATAAAGAAGAAAGGAACCCTCCTGATTTTTTACCCTGTTTTTGCTGATTCCAATTGAGATTGACCAAAATTTCACCGAGCGCTTGATTAGTTTTTGTTAAATTAATGGATTGTCCTTTTTTCTTCAACTCAATTTTATTTAAATTGACCATTTCATGTAGCCCCCCGTTTTTATAGGTACTTGCATTTCCCTCGACCTTCAAATTTTCAACTTCAAACTACATACTCACCCTCTAGACGCTCTCGCTATAACGCAGCCTACCTAGAAAGTAAGCCGCGAATTTTAACTACACCCTATTATTTCTCAAACTCAAACCTATTTCACCACATTTAATGCCAAAATACTTCGAAGCAGCTCCTCTGTTGAAGTAGCGCCCATGCCGTTTAGCCATCTTACTTTTTCATCGGTTGGCCTCATTTCGTAAAGCTCCCCGTGTGTTGGGCTATAGCCAAAATCCGCTTCGATAATCATGTCGTAATCCATCAAGGAATCGCCGGCTGCCACATGAAGGTCATAGTCCACAAAGTTTTGCAGATATTGAACTGCGTAGGCCTTATTTAGACTTGTCGGCAGCACGTATAGTTTTCGTCCATGCAGGAAGATGCTCCAGCCCATAGTTGCAAGCTCTGCCTGGAATTCAGCAAGCTCCCCACGAGGGACAAGCGCTCGGTCTACATGGAACATATAAAATAGATCATCTATATAGAATTCCCTCAAAACCCAGGATTCATGGCGTATTTTCGCAAATGCAAGAAGCATCTCTTCCTTTGGCTTTGACTGGTCTGCCAGGCGATTGTGTACGATTTTATTCCATTCAAGATCGGACTTGCCATCGATTAAAAGCGTACCTCCGTTACTCGTAATCGCATATTTTGGATTGATATCCTTTGCAATTGAGTGTATTCTTTCATACTGATAAACGGCCCTCGTGGTAACAGGTACAAAAAGGTGCTCTTTGCTGAATTCTTTTAAAAGATCGATAGAATCCTGCGACATGTTGGAAATGACCAGGTCCCCTTTATGTTCAACTGGAATCACGTCCCCAGCTACTGGATATGTCTGCATCATCGTATCCGAATAAATTAAAGTCCGATCTAAATCTGATGTAAATAAAATCACAATAATCCCCCTTATAATTCTTTAATTATTCCGCAGCACGAATAAGACATGTCGGTAAATTCTTCGATTGGCACATTTCGCTCTTTCGCCAACATCAAGATATGTGTCAGATCATTGGAATACTCTGGGTTCACAAGGATTTTCCATGGAACACGACGTAGTAAAACACGCGTTGTTTCCCCAACGCCCGGCTTAATAAAATGCGTATTATTAATTTCGAAACGTTCTTGAATTAACTCTACTGATTTCATCCCTTTCCATGAAGGAGTTGAATCTACTTTTCTTAGCTCCTCTAGCTGTTGTGCTACCTCGTTTTCCACGTGCTCGAATTCGTCTGTTAAAGTGTCTACATAAAGATTGGAAACATCCGCATCCATTAACTCCCTATAAAACTTTGCCCCATGGAAATCGCCTTCTTCCATGAAATCATAGTTCAGCACAGTACGGCTTACCAAGCCTGACACCGTGGAGTTCAAGCAAGCAGATGGAATTAAAAAATCA
>DAMDNS010000127.1:0-6923 GCA_032083605.1 Ureibacillus sp. | reverse complement strand
TGCGGGAGAAGACTTCGCGTTCTATCAAACTCAGATTCCAGGTTATTTTGTTTGGATGGGAGTAGATGGTCCAAAAGCCTGGCATCACCCAGCCTTCAAATTAAACGAGGATGCTCTGGAAGTAGCAGCGAAATATTTTACGGAGCTGGCAATTTTGGTGCTGGAAAATCCGGAGCTGATTGGGTGAGGGAACGTTAGGGGTAAGAATTGTTAGGCGGAGAATTTCCGTCTAATGAAGATATTGGGAGCTGAAAAGCAGATATAAGCGGAATTTTTCCGATTAACTGCTCTAAATAAGTCAATATGCGAAGATTTTGGTAATATAAGCGGAAAAAGACCTTTTATTTTAAAGGAAATATGAAGATTTTTTAATTTAAACGGAAATTTTCCTTTTATTTTTCAAACACATTGAAATTAACATGCCAAAATCAAATAGCTTTACCTCAAGGGAATGCCTGCTACATGATTTGCCTTTATTTTAGCAATCTAATTATCAAGAAAGAGAAAATCTATCGGATTGAAGTGCGATTTCTATATACCATTTTGCCCGAAGTATGGATACAGCCATAAAAAATAGGGGTAGAAATCACTGCGATTTCACCCCTTATTTCTGTTGTTTTGCACATTTAAAGAGAACCAGTTCATCATCACCGGTTCCCCTATTTTAAAACTATCCCAAAATATTATTAGTAAGCAGTCCAGCCAGCGTCAGCGGCAATCACTTGACCGTTCACGAAGCTTGAATCGTCTGAGCCTAGGAATAATGCAAGCTGTGCGATTTCTTCCGGTTTACCAACTCGTGGCATAGTACCACTACCCGTCATTTGTCGTTCCATACCAAATTGAGAAATATTAGTCATTGAAGCACCGATATTTGTTTCTACGCCACCTGGTGCAATCCCGTTGCAACGGATGCCTGAGTTTGCATACATATAAGCAGTATTTTTTGTTAAGCCAGTTACGGCATGTTTTGAAGCAGTATATGCTGCACCAGCACGAGCGCCGCGTAGTCCACCTGCGGAAATGTTGTTTACGATAACGCCGTGACCTTGTTCTAAGAAGATATTTGTCGCGATACGCATTGCACGCATAACACCAGTAGTATTTACTGCAAATACGCGATCCCATTTTTCATCTGAAATTTCACCGACAGGCTCCATGCCATCCATGATTCCAGCATTGTTAACCAATATATCTAATTTACCGAATGCTGCTTTTGTTTCAGCAAATAGGTTCTCTAAATCAGATAATTCAGCAACGTTTGTGCGGTTGGCGATTGCTTCTCCACCAGCAGCTTTAATGCCTTGGGCAACAGCTTGTGCCCCTTCGAAATTATAGTCAGATACTACAACTTTTGCGCCTTCTTTAGCATAAAGTTCAGCGATCGCTTTCCCCATACCAGAAGCTGCACCTGTAACGATTGCTACTTTGTCCTGTAATCTCATAATAAAAAACCTCCCGATTAATTTAATTATTGAACAGTTGTACAATAAAATTATAAATGAATTAAGTAAACGCTTTCAATCAGCAAAAAATAGTATAATGTTGAGTAATGAACACATTCTAGCTTTTTTGTTCAAAAAGAGGTGAAAAAAATTGACTCCAATCGATTTAAGAATAGTGAAAACAAAGGAAGCACTTCACATAGCTTTACTAACATTGTTAAAAAATAAACCATTAGAAGCTATTTCAATCTCTGAAATTTGTCGGATTGCAAAAGTAAATAGAGGCACTTTTTATCTGCATTACACACAAGTGGGGGACTTATTCGAAGAGTATTTTAAAGAGATTATGGATGATTTAGCAAATTCTTATCAGGAGCCGTACCGACATGTGGTGAAGCTAAATCCAAAGGAATTGAATCCGGCAACGATACGAATTTTTCATCATGTTGAAAAATATAAAGAATACTATCGAATTATTTTATCCAAAAATGTACCACTGACCTATTATTATCTCTTGCTTGAAGAGGTGAAAAGTTTACTAACGGGCAATCTGGAAAAGGACTATAAATTAGCAGCGGATATTGACTCAAATTTCCAAGCGGCTTATGCGGCGAATGCTATTTTAGGATTAATCATTCAATGGTATAATGAGGACTTTCAACAGAAGGCAAGCTATCTAAGTGAGCAGCTTGTAAAAATTCTTAGACTAACATAATTTTATCTAACATTTTAACTGTAGATAGGTTAAAATTAGAAATTATACTTCGCAAACCGAAATGAGAGGAGACTTCCATGCTATCAAAGTTTTTTGCCTACTATAAACCGCATAAACGGTTATTTATGGTCGATTTTTCAAGTGCCATTATTGTAGCGATATTAGAATTAGCGTTTCCTATTGCGGTTCAGTGGTTTATCGACGAACTGCTGCCAACCAACGAATGGGGAATGATCGTTAAAGTAAGTATTTTGCTATTAATGGTATATGTGCTAAGTACGATTTTGAATTTTATCGTCAACTACCTGGGACATAAACTGGGAATCAATATTGAGACGGATATGCGTCAGGATTTATTTAATCATTTCCAAAAGCAGTCCTTCCGATTCTTTGACAATAACAAAACTGGCCATTTAATGAGCCGTATTACGAATGATTTGTTCGATATTGGGGAATTCGCCCATCACGGACCGGAAGACTTTTTCATCGCAATCATGACGTTCATCGGGGCTTTTGCGATTATGTTCAACGTCAATCCAACATTAGCGCTGGTTGCATTAGTTGCTGTACCGTTTTTAATCTGGATCGTTACATTCAGCAATAAAAAGATGAACGCGGCTTGGAAGGAAATGTACGGCAAGATCGGGGATGTGAATGGCCGTATTGAAGACAGCGTTTCCGGGGTTCGCGTCGTGCAATCCTTTACAAATGAAAAATTTGAGATGGAACGCTTCCGTGAGCAAAACGGCTTATTTAAGGCTGCAAAATTATTGGGCTATAAAGTTATGGCGGGGACTCATTCAGGAATTTACATGATGACAAGGCTGTTAACTTTGGTCGTTCTGGTATTTGGAGCATGGCTAAGCTTTAACGGAAAACTTTCTTACGGTGAATTAGTCAGCTTTGTACTATATACAAATGTATTAATTAAACCGATCGATAAAATTAGTGCGTTACTTGAGTTATATCCAAAAGGAATGGCTGGTTTTAAACGTTTCCAAGAGATGTTAAACCAACAGCCTGAAGTGCAAGATAAAGAAGGGGCAGTTGACGTATCATACTTGCATGGAGACATTAAGTTTGAAAATGTGTCATTCAGCTATGAAAACGACAAAGTCATTTTAAATGATATTTCATTTGAGTTAAGAGCCGGGGAAATGACTGCATTTGTCGGCCCTTCTGGTGCGGGGAAAACAACAATTTGTTCCCTGATTCCGCGTTTCTATGATGTGACAAGTGGATCTATTTCAATTGATGGCATCGATATTCGTGATATGTCAAAAAGTTCGTTGCGCGACCAGATCGGAATTGTCCAACAGGATGTGTTCCTATTTACTGGAACAATTCGAGAAAATATTGCTTACGGAAAACTGGGCGCTTCTGAAGAAGAAATTCTGGAAGCTTTAAGAAAAGCGCATCTAGAGGAGTTTGTAAATAATTTATCACATGGCTTGGAAACTCAAATTGGAGAACGTGGCCTAAAGCTTTCGGGAGGCCAGAAACAGCGCCTTGCGATTGCGCGTATGTTCCTGAAAAATCCGCCAATCCTTATTTTGGACGAGGCGACTTCTGCACTTGATACAGAAACTGAAAAAATTATTCAAGAATCATTAGCAGAATTAGCAGAAAACCGCACAACTCTTGTTATCGCCCATCGACTTGCTACAATCAAGGATGCCGATCGCGTAATGGTGGTCACTCCTAACGGGATTGAAGAAGATGGTTCATACAATGATTTAGTAGCGGACAATGGAATCTTCGCAAGACTACATCAGCATCAATATAGCTAAGAAAATATAGAGAGTCCCAAAGGTTTGTTTACCAAGCTTTTGGGGCTTTTTATATTTTTCAGGATACATTTTCAAAGGGGAATTGAAAGGCTCGATTTCCAACCTCCATAAGGAATAATTCATAAATATTTCCAATCTTCTCTTGACATCTAATTGAAAACGATTATCATTATCATTATAAAAGTCGACTTTTACAAAATTATCTATATTAGGAGTGTTTTAAATTGAAGAAACGATGGGGATTCGGTGCAGTTGCACTATTAACAGTAGCGTTAGCAGGTTGTAGTCAATCTGGAGAGGAAGCTGCCACTAAAAGTAAAGAAGCATCTCAAGAGCAGACAACAACTGTTTCAGCAGAGGAAACAACAAAGGCAACAACGCAAACCATCTCATACTTAGGCCAGGATTATACAGTGCCAGCTGATGTAAAGGATATTGTAACGGCGAGCTTGGAAGCAATGGAAGATGCGGCGATGTTAGAAATTAAGCCGGTTGGGGTATTACAAGTAGGTGGTGAGATTCCAAGTTATTTAGCAAATGATTTGGCTGGAGCACAATTAATTGGCGATAAGAGGGAACCGAACGCCGAAAGTATATTAGCACTTGAGCCGGATGTAATTGTCGGTACATCCAAGTGGCCAGAAGAGGTTGCCGCGAAGATGCAAAAAATCCAAACAACCATTCCTTATTCTCATATTTCGACGAACTGGAAGGAGAATTTAACGGTTCTTGCTCAGCTCGGAGGAAAGTCAGCGGAAGCTGAAAAAATTATCTCCGATTACGAAGCAAAGGTAGCAGATGCTCAAAATTTATCTGCCAAGCAATTAGTGGATAAAGAGGTTTTAATTATTCGTATACGCGGCGGGTTAATGTATGTCTATCCTAAGGATGTGTATTTAAACCCGGTATTGTATGAGGATTTGGGGGCATCGGTACCCGAGATTATTGCTCAAACAGAGGCACAAGCGGAAATAACGCTGGAAACATTAGCTGAAGTGAATCCTGACGCAATCTTCCTTCAATTTGAAACAACAGAAAATGCTGATGCACCGAAAAGCTTTATAGAACTGCAAAACAATCCGATTTTCGCTAACTTGGCAGCTGCAAAGAATAATCAAGTATTTGTTAATACGATCGATCCGCTGGCACAGGGTGGTACTGCTTGGTCAAAAGTTAAATTCTTAGATGCAGCTTACGAAAATCTACTTCAGTAAACTGAGAATCGCTGGTAGCTAAGCGAGCATATGAAATACGTTTTTGCTGCCAGCCTTAAGCTGTTGCCAACCGTTGATTTCAAGAAGGAAAAGGTGTGTATTGTGAAAATTACTTTTCAACGACCGTTTGCAATTTTAATAGGTTCACCCCTCTTCATTTGTACC
Organism: Ureibacillus sp.; assembly: GCA_032083605.1. Classification (GTDB taxonomy): domain Bacteria; phylum Bacillota; class Bacilli; order Bacillales_A; family Planococcaceae; genus Ureibacillus. The sequence continues at coordinate 1,594 of DAMDNS010000127.1, read as the reverse complement.
ATTGCTTTGGTTTCAATTTTATATGGAACAAAGGACATTAGCACGGTGACCGTTTGGAATTCGATTTTTCATTTCGATTCAAGTAATATCGATCATCAAATTATCCGTACCAGCCGTCTTCCCAGAACGATGGCCGTAATTTTAGTGGGCGCCTTTCTTGCTGTAGCTGGGGCAGTGATGCAGGGGATTACGCGAAATTATCTTGCTTCTCCATCTTTAATGGGCGTCAATGATGGGTCAGCATTTGCTATTACGCTGGCTATCGTCTTTTTCCCGGGACTGCAAAACTATCAAATGATTTTATTATCAATGCTTGGTTCCTGTATCGGTGCAGGTCTTGTGTTTGGCTTTGGCTCCTTGATTCGTAATGGGTTATCTCCTGTTCGTCTAGCTATTATAGGGACTGTGATTGGCACATTTTTAAGCAGTATTGCTACAGCTATTGCGATGTATTTTCAGGTTTCCCAAACCGTTAGTAGCTGGTATAACACAAAAGTACATATGGTTGACGTAAATATGCTCTTACTATCCGTGCCCTTTGGGTTACTCGGCCTTTTTCTGGCCATACTTTCAGCCAGGGCTATTACCATTACATCTTTAGGTGAGGATATAGCTATAGGGCTTGGTCAAAAAACAAAGAAAATTCGAGTAATTAGTATGTTTGCGGTGGTTTGCTTAACTGGAACAGCGGTAGCCCTTGTTGGAAAAATTGCTTTTGTAGGTCTTGTGATACCCCATATTACTAGATTTATAGTGGGGGTAGATTATCGGCATATCATTCCATGTGCAGCGGTTTTGGGCGCCTTTTTCTTATCACTTTGTGACTTGATCAGTCGATTTATAAACTTTCCCTACGAAACTCCAATTGGCGTCGTTACAGCATTGATCGGCGTTCCATTTTTCTTGTTTTTAATTCGGAAATTTGGGGGTGAACAACGTGGTTAATCAATCATCCCGAAGCTTTTTACTTACAATGATTGTTCTGATTCTCATTATTTTAGGGGCTGGTTATTTACATCTGACCAATGGAGTTTTTGATATGTCGCTGAAAGAAATCCTGAACACTTTTTTAGGAATTGAGCAAAATGACAACTTTGACTTGGTAATTTTCGAATTTCGGTTACCGCGTATCGTCATTGCCGGGCTAGTGGGCGTTGGGTTAGGAATAGCCGGTGTGGTTTTGCAGGGCATTACAAGGAATGGCTTAGCAGATCCTGGTATCCTGGGTATTAATGCTGGGGCAGGTGCTACGGTTGTTATTTTTATGTTCTTTTTCCAGATTCAATTACTGGATGCTGATGTTCATAGCTGGGTCTCCATTTTGATGATGCCGATTTTTGGTTTCGTTGGGGGGACACTTGCAGCAGCGCTTATTTTTATCTTTGCCATGAAAAATCGCCATCTTGATATGCAGCGTCTTATCTTAACCGGGATTGCCATCAATAGTGGATTTGGTGCACTTTCCATGTTTATCTCTTTAAAAATGAATGAAAAGGATTATGAATCGGCTGCGGTTTGGATGGCAGGCTCCATTTATAATGCCAACTGGATTTTCATTGTGTCCATGCTGCCATGGTTGCTTATTCTTGGATTT
>DAMDNS010000126.1:0-6930 GCA_032083605.1 Ureibacillus sp. | reverse complement strand
AAATTAGAAGATGGTAAAACCGCCCCTGCCAAAGTGAGTATGACTTCTTTTGATGAAAGTGCAGGAAAAGCGATTTGTGAAATTACCATCCATGAGGGTAGAAATCGTCAGGTACGCCGTATGTTTGAAGCAATTGGAACGCCAGTTGTCAAACTGAAGCGTGAGCGTTTTGCTTTTCTGGATTTAGTAGGTTTAATGCCTGGTGAATATAGAGAGCTGACAAAGCATGAAGTAAAATTACTTCGCGTTTTAGCCGACACAGGGAAAATCGAATAGCAAGGATCCGTGAAAACGTTCATAATTCAGTCATAAACAATAGTAAAAGGGTATTTTACCTTTGCTATAATAAAAAAGATTGTATTGTTTTCGCAGGGAGGAAACGACATATGGATAAGAAAAAGAAACGTTCAATAACTCGTGGTGTTATCCTCGGTGTTCTTTTAGCAGCAATCGTATATACAGTCTATACGTCTGCAACAAGTGACAAAGTGAAGGTGCTGCGGGTTGGCGACAAAGCACCAGATTTTGAACTAGTGGATTTATATGAAAGCGGTTTAAAACATCGACTTTCCGACTATGAGGGCAAAGGCATCTTCTTGAATTTCTGGGGAACATGGTGTGAACCGTGCAAGAAGGAAATGCCGGCTATGTCTAATCAATATGCAATCTATAAAGAACAAGGCGTTGAAGTTCTAACGATTAATATTGCGCAAACAGAATTTGAAGTGAAAAAATTCATCGAAAGCTTAGGTGTAGAGTTCCCGGTAGCTATTGATCAAACAAAAGCTGTTATGAACGCTTACAATGTTGATTTATTGCCAGCAACAATCTTGATCAATCCTGAAGGTGAAGTTGAAAAAATTATTACTGGTGAAATGAATGAAACGCAAATCGCCTCATATATGGAGTCAATTAAACCAGAACAGGAGTAATTTATATGGATAAAATTATTTGTGTTTGTGGTCATGAAAATCCTGCAGGTACCAAGCTTTGTGGAAAGTGTGGTAGACCACTAACAGAAGAAGCTGAAAATAGCAAAATACTTGATATGAAATATGACGGTGCAGCAATTCGTTCAAAGACTCGCAACAAGTCCATTATCGACAAGATATGGAATTTCTTTTCGAGTGTAAAAGTGGGGATTGCCTTAATCATCATTAATCTTGTCGCCGCCTCGGTTGGGACGATTTTTCCTCAAGAGTTTTATATCAGTGTCCAGACAGAAGAACAAAAGGCCGTATACTACGAAGATACATACGGTTCTTTAGGAAAGCTCTATTATGAACTTGGACTATCGGACGTCTATAGTTCTTGGTGGTTCCAAATATTAGTGGGGATGCTTGCGATTTCGATCATCGTTGCAAGTATTGACCGCGGAATCCCTTTACACCGTTCACTGAAAAATCAGCGTGTAAAGCGACATGAAAGCTTTATGAAGCGTCAGCGCATTGTCGCAGTTGGTCCAGCTTCAGGCGGCGATTCAACGAAAACACTGAATTTGGTTGAAGAAAAACTAAAAAATATGCGCTATAAAGTTCGACGTGATGGCAATGCTCTACTAGCAGAGCGCGGCCGCTTTTCCCGTTACGGCCCATACATAAATCACTGTGGTTTAATTATCTTCCTTACTGCGGTAATGCTTCGACTTATTCCAGGCTTCTACGTTGATGAGTCAATTTGGGTACGTGAAGGTGAAATGCGTGCAGTTCCGGGGATGGAAGGATATTTCATAGAAAATGAAAAATTCATTTTAGAAACGCATGATAATCAGGCTACAGAAAACCAAGAGCTTCAAGGGGTTAATGTAGTTGCTAAAAACTATCAAACTGATGCTAAGTTATACAAACAATCCGAGGATGCAGTTCCAGGTAAAGCCGATAACCTAGAATTAGTAAAAGACTACTCGATTCGAGTAAATCATCCATTACAGCATGATGGCTATTCATTCTATCAAATGGATTTTCGTTTAAATGAAATCAAAACGATGAATTTTGAGCTCACAAATAAGGAAACAGGCGCATCATTGGGTGCAGTAAGCGTTGACTTAACAAAACCACAAGATGAGTATGTCATTGATGACCAAACAAAAGTAGAATTATTAGGTTATTACCCTGATTTCTCTGGATTTGAAGATGGTGAGCCACAAACAGCGACACCTACACCAAACAATCCGGCATTTATCTTTAAAATGACAACACCTGAGAAACCAGAGGGTGAAGTGAGCTTTGTTGCTATTCAGCAAACAATTGAACCAAATGGTGATAATGCCTACAAAATGGCATTTAACAGTGTTGAAACAAGAAATATGTCCGGTTTAACTGTGCATAAAGACAGTTCGATTCCACTGCTTGCAATTGGGGGAGCCATCTTTATGATCGGGGTAGCGATCGGATCGTATTTTAACCACCGTCGATTATGGGTTGAACAGTTAGAGGATGGGACAATTCGTCTAGCAGCTCACACGAACAAAAACTGGTTTGGTATAAAGAAAGATTTAGATGCAGTAACAGAATTTGCACATCTACCAAAATATATTGATCAGTCTGATGATGAGAATGATGACGATGACGTTAAGGAAGAAAAAGAAAAGGAAGGTGACAGCACCTTATGAGTTTAATTGATATAAGTGGTAATCTGCTATTTGCAGCCTTTATTGCCTATTTAGTAGGGACATTATTATTCGGTGGGGCCATTAAAAGCAATAAGCCTGATGGTGCCGAAAAACGTGCTGATCGATGGGGCAAATTAGCCTTAATCGTTACGATTATCGGTTTCCTTGCACATTTGGGCTATTTCATTACTCGCTGGATTTATAAAGGACATGCACCAGTAAGTAATATGTTCGAATTTACAACTGCATTCGGGATGTTTATCATTGCGGCGTTTATTTTAATTTATTATATGTACCGTTTAACTGCACTTGGTGTAGTGGCACTGCCTGTAGCGATATTAATTATCGGGTATGCGGCAATGTTCCCTAATGATGTGGATCCACTTGTGCCATCTCTGCAAAGTTATTGGTTACATATTCATGTTATTACAGCAGCAATGGGGCAGTCTATTCTAGCAATAAGTGCTGTCGCAGGCTTATTGTATTTGTTGAAATCGGTTGATCCGAAAAAGAAATCCAAAAGTCGTTTTTGGATGGAAGCTGTATTATACTTTGGGGTTTTAGTAGTCGGTTTTATTCTTGCTACTGTAATTTTCCGTGGAGTTGGATACGAAGCAGATTTTACTTATATTGATACTAAAAATGCTGAGAGTGAAATTACGTACAATATGCCGGCTGTATTTGGCATGAATGATTATACGCTGCTAACAGAGAATGTAATGGAGCCAATCGTTGATATGCCAGCGGTTATCAATGCAAAAAAATTAACAACTGTCTTCTGGGCATTTCTATTTGGAACGGCGATTTACTTAGTAGTCCGACTAGTAGCTCGCAGAAGTATTCTAAGTATGCTTCATCCTATTGTACAGAAGGTTAATTTAAATCTATTAGATGAAGTGGGTTATCGTTCTGTATTAATCGGGTTCCCTGTATTTACTTTAGGGGCACTTGTTTTCGCCATGATTTGGGCACAAGAAGCATGGGGACGTTATTGGGGCTGGGATCCAAAAGAGGTTTGGGCCCTGATCACTTGGCTATTCTATGCAGCTTACCTGCACTTACGTCTTTCAAAAGGCTGGGAAGGAAAGAAATCCGCTTGGCTGGCAGTGATCGGCTTTGCGATTATTCTCTTTAACTTAATTGTTGTGAACCTGGTAATTGCCGGTTTACACTCTTACGCAGCTTAACAGAAGAATTAAGAGGCAGGGACATAAGTAGAAATTCTAAGAAAATTAGTGGAAAACTATAATAAGAATTTGATACTTTCTAAATTGATTGCAGTAGAGGGTCGAGTGTAGCTGTCGACTGCGTCTTTCGCTACAGAGCGGAGCTTCCTGCGGACAATAGCACGACGCCTGAGACTACAGGCTCAGGGCCGTGCCCGCGAAAAAGCGTACCCGAAGCGGAAATCAATTTTTGCGCACACCGAAAAAACACCATTTTCTACTCTCGAGAAAAATGGTGTTTTTGGGTTTTGTCGAAAGCCTCTTTCTTTTTACATAAAACCTACGGATATGATATTAAGATAAAGACAAATCGTGATATATCATGTAAACAGATTATCCAAGTTTTTACAATATCTATTAAAGCTTTACGAACCTTAAGTTTCCCTAATATATCCTTTAAATTTTTAACATGAAATTGTACAATAGGAAAGAGAAAGAATGAGAGGGGTAAAACCTATGTCTGAAAATATTTCTGTGTTAGTAGTAGATGATGAAGATCGTATTCGCCGCTTATTAAAAATGTACCTTGAACGTGAAGGTTATGAAGTAGATGAAGCTGAAAATGGTGAAATGGCCCTTACAATGGCATTGGAAAAAGATTACCATTGTATTCTTTTAGATATCATGATGCCGGAAAAAGACGGTCTTCAAGTGTGTGAAGAACTTCGTGAAAAGAAAACAACGCCAATCATTTTATTAACTGCAAAGGGTGAAGAAGCAAACCGTGTACAAGGGTTTGAGCTTGGAGCAGATGATTATATTGTAAAACCGTTCAGTCCTCGTGAAGTAATTTTGCGTGTGAAAGCAATTTTACGTCGTTCAGCGGCATTTTCACCCGTTTCAAGTCCGTCTACTTCAAAAGATTTAGTGGTATTCCCGCATCTAACAATTGACCATGATGCGCATCGAGTATCAGCAGACGGAACAGAAGTGAACTTGACTCCTAAAGAATATGAGCTTCTATACTTTTTAGCAAAAGCTCCGGACAAAGTATTTGACCGTGAACAATTATTAAAAGAGGTATGGCATTACGATTTCTTTGGAGATTTACGTACAGTTGATACACATGTAAAGAGATTACGGGAAAAGCTAAACCGTGTATCAGAAGATGCTGCTAAGATGATCGTGACTGTTTGGGGCGTAGGGTATAAATTTGAGGTTGTGAATGAATAGAATATGGAGCAGTATTGTCGGGAAGCTATGGTTAACCATATTGCTTCTCGTTTCGTTTGTATTATTCGTCTTTACTGTCTTGATATTGGAATTCCTAGAAGATTACCATCAAGAGCAAGCGGATATTTCCCTAAGACAAACCGCCTCAACTATCGCTAGTATCGTGGATAATTATGATCTGGAGCAGTTAACTGATGAAATTATAAATGAAATGATTACAGATGATACGAATGCTTTTATCGTTTCTCAGGAAAGAGAAGTTGTTTCTGCATTTCAAACCGGGCTTAATAGTACCGAAATTCAAAATAATATATTAAAAAATAATAATTTTAATGACATATTCGAATCGAACCAGCCAATTTTAGATCGAATGATTTTACCATCACAGATAGAAGAAGATAAAATGGAAACCTATATTGTATTAAGTTATCCGCTGAAAAGTGATGATAAAGTACATGGTGCTATTTTTATCTATCAAAATCCAAACGCCCTTCATAAAGCGTCGCAAGAGACAACTAAAATTGTCTTCCTATCAGCCTTTATCGCGTTTGTATTGACGACATTTTTTGCCTTTTTCCTTTCTTCCCGAATTACATGGCCACTTAGGAAAATGCGGGAACATGCCTTTGAGCTGGCAAAAGGGAAATTCGATGAGACCTTGCCTACAACACAAAATGATGAAATTGGCCAATTAGCCGTAGCATTTAACCAGATGGGGCGTCAGTTAAAGCATCATTTAGAAGTAATCAATCAAGAAAAAGAACAGCTGGCAAGTGTTTTAACCTCTATGACAGATAGTGTTATTACATTTAATCGGGACAAAACAATCCTTTTAATTAATCCGCCTGCAGAAAAACTGCTTCAAAAATGGTTTATCGGCAAAAAAGCTGAGAATAATCAACCAATTCCTCAAGGGGTATTCGAAATGCTGGAGCATGTTTTAAGCTTTGAGGATAAATTAGATGAAGACATAGAAATCGATGGCTCCTATTACCGCATTACGATTAGTCCGCTAAAAAACAGTGAACAATCCATACGCGGTGCCATAGCTGTAATTCGCGATATGACAGAGCGCTTGCGTTTGGAAAAATTACGTTCAGACTTTATCGCAAACGTGTCACACGAGCTTCGTACACCGATTGCCATGCTACAAGGCTATTCGGAAGCCTTGTTGGATGATGTCGTATCCGACGAAGAAGAACGCAATGAAATTACACGTATTATTTATGATGAATCACAACGTATGGGCCGACTTGTAAATGATTTACTCGATTTAGCCCGTATGGAAAATGGACATACAACTCTTTATAAGGATGAAGTTGAGATTGTCCATGTCATAGAACGCATCACTCAGAAATTCACTCAGGCAGCAAAGGAAAAAAAGGTTCAACTTCAGTTTAAAACAGGTCTTTCTGAGAATGTGCTCATTAGCATGGATGAAGACCGAATTGAACAAGTGCTAACCAATCTGATCGACAATGCGATTCGCCATACACCGATAGAGGGTAGTGTAACAGTATCGGTGGAACAGGAGCTTTCATATGCAAAAATCCATGTTGCCGACACTGGGGAAGGAATTCCTGGGGAAGACTTGCCGTATGTATTTGAACGCTTTTATAAAGCGGATAAAGCAAGAACACGTTCAAAAGGCGGTACTGGCCTAGGTCTTGCTATAGCCAAAAATATAGTGGAAGCACATAAAGGAAATATTCGCGTAGATAGTGAAGTAGGACAGGGTACAACCTTTACTTTCTATTTGCCATTATAGTCATGTAAGCAAATCCTTAGATGCCCTTTTGTGATCAAACGCAGTATTCACGCATATTCAACTGGAAGAGTTTATAAATTCTCAAAGTTGGTAATGCAATGTGGGTATCTCTAAAGTATGTTGGAAAGACTTTAGGGATACCCTTTTTTTAT
>DAMDNS010000125.1:0-6990 GCA_032083605.1 Ureibacillus sp. | reverse complement strand
ACACTGGATGCTACTGTTCGCGCGATAGCAGATGGCTCCATTGAAACTGTTGACACTAGCTTCTGGGATACGTTGGACACTCAGACACAGCGGGAGTCTGAAAAATAAAGCTGGTACGAAATAAATTTCAGGGGTAATATTTTGTACTATATTTCGCGACTCTAAATAAACGAAAATCGGAGGAATTATATGAGAAAGAAATTTTCCAAAGTAATTATACCAACAGCGCTGGCACTAACCTAACTTTAGGGGTATCGTCAGCAGCCTATGCGGCACCGCAATCCAATCCGAACGGGCCCTACATCGAGGATAATCAAAATATTTCGCTATCAAGCTATATGTCAAATGCAGAATTGACTACGAAGCTACAAAAGCTTGAGGCCTCTTCAAATGGCAAGATGAAGCTTGAAATCGCTGGATATTCCAATCTTTCGCCAGATGGCTACCAAACAGAGGCCAAGAAGGGTGAGCCGATTTATTTAGTGAAATTCGGAGATAATGACCCGAACAAGAAGCGGATCCTGATCACGGCTCAAATTCATGGAAATGAACAAATTGGGGCAGAAGCTGCTATCGATATCATTCAAAAGCTGTCTTCCAATGGCAAGGAAGTGCAAGATATTTTAGATAAAGTATCCATTTGGATTATGCCGCGCATTAACCCGGAAGGAGCGGACAATCAATACGAGGGAACATGGTATCCGACACGCTATACGCATCAAACTTGGCTGCCGGAGAACATTGGCCTGCCGACTGATACAGTTGCTCCGTGGTACTATAATGCAGATGGCAGTGAACGAGCGCAGAATAACGATGGCCGAGTGGTATACGGTATCCCGGGCTACGATCAGAATAGGGACTATAACCCGAATCTGGACTTTAGAGTAGAGGACCAAGATGTAAATGAAGTCGCTTCATTCCTGAACTCGCGATCTACAAACAACAGCAGATTTGGCGGTTTCTATGTAACAGCAGAAGCGCGTACAGTGACAAGTGTCTTCAAGGATTTCCAGCCGGATGTGTATGTGGATGTCCATCACCGCGGCTTCAATACAGTGTCAGATGAAGATAATCGTTCTGTCCCTGTACAATTTGCGGCAGCAGTTGCGGATCCATACACAGATCCATTTACAGGCGAGCAGTATGAAGTGGATGAAGATGTGCTAACGCTTGCGAAACAAGTCAATGCTCTTTCGGCGCTTACCCTGCAAAAAGGGAATTCTCATTTCGGAGCAGTTCAGAAATATCCGGATGTAAACCTGCCTGGAACAGCTCTTGGTGCCTTTGCGCTGAATGATGCTTCTATTATGTTGATTGAAATTAAAGGGCAGAGCCAAACACTTGGTCAAAAACAGTCAGGAATGCTGAAGGAAACGGTTACTCAGCCATTGATGGCAGTATTCAAAGGGCTTGCGGATGGTTCTGTCTATAACGTGGATACTGCAGTTTATGATGCGATTCCAGAGGCATCAAATTCAATCAGTGATCCGACTACTAGAGATTAATAAATTTTGGGAGGGGGGCAGGTTTAGGCCACCCTCTTTATTATTTCCAATTAGAAAAGTCGCTCAAAAGTGTAGCTTCAAGCCTGCATTTATAAGGTTATTCAATCTCTGGCAATATTTTATCCATCTGCTCTTCGTTTGATTTTACTGCATCGCTATCTGGCGAGTCGGCTCCACGGTAGGCGTATTTTAGATTTTGGTGGTAATCGAAAGCAAATTCCTTGATGGCGCCTTCACTATTTTTTTCAACAAAATAGGACTTGAAGATATTCGTTAACATGCGGTCATGATTATCTAATTCATCTAAATAGGTGCCTGATTTATAATCATCCAGGATGTCTGTTTTAAATTGATCTATTTCTTCTTCAGAAGGTTCGTATTCCATCAAGAATTGCTCAAGCTCATAAAATTTGTCTGATTCCTCATTTTCACTGGATGAAATTTCGTGGATCATCCGAGCCCAATTATCGGGGTCTATCTCCTCGTTCACTGTTTCCTCCGGCGTGGTTTCTTCCGTCGTCGTTTCTGAAACATCATCAGTAGGAGTTGGCTCAGTTACTTCCTCATCCTTTTTAGCGGTTTCCTCTTCGTTGCAAGCTGCAAGCCCCAAGCATAAAACAAGTGCTGCACTAAAAATTCTTTTCTTCATCATCAAAAAGCTCCTAACAATTAGTTTATACGCTTATTATTACTGTGAAATTTAAAGGGAATACCACTTATTTATTTTTTAGTCACACTATTCGCCCATCTTTAATACTATAAATTGTCAGCAGCAAATGATTCGAAAATCTAAAGTACATTTACGCTTTTGTTTTCCTTTCAAGGGGTGCGAGGCTTGTAATAGCGGCAGGTTTATGAAAAACAAAGAAGTGTCACGTTGTCACTTTGCCCCTTTGCCGGAATGGAAAACAATTTGTAAAATCTACGAAAAACGAATCCGTGACATTTCACCAATTAGGCAGATGCCGCATAGTATAGTTCGACTAGATGTTAAAGGAGGAAAAAGCGTTGAAACGTTTGCGTCAAATAGTGACAAAAGCGGTTGTCGCTAAAGGTAAGAAGAGAGTTGAAGCGAGTGAAGTAATTCGCCCTTCATCTACGCCAACAAGTATTTTAGGATGTTGGGTGATTAACCATCACTACAATGCAAAAAAAGTAGGCAAATATGTTGAAATCACAGGAAAGTTCGATGTAAACGTATGGTATGCGTACAATAATAATACAAAAACGGCTGTACATTCAGAAACTGTGAATTACAAAGATCGCATTAAGCTTCACTACCGCGATAACGATGTAATTGAATCGAATGACTGCCACGTACGTGTTATCCAGCAGCCAAACTGTATTGAAGCGGTAATTAGCCAAAACGGCGACTGCTTCAATGTAGTAATCGAACGTGAATTTGTCGTAGAGATTATTGGCGAAACTAAGGTTGTGGTTTCAGTTCACGAAGTAGACTACGAGGAAGAGTGGGTTTATGAAGCGGAAGAAGATGAATCTTCATCAAGCTCAAGTTCAAGCTCTAGCTCAAGTTCGTCGTCTTCATCGTCCTCTTCTTCAAGCAGCAACGGCTTTAAATTTATTGAAGACTCGTCATCATTTCATTAATAAAGTGAGAGCGCCATCTACTTTAAAAGAGTAGAACAATAAGGCGCTCTTCTTTATTGCCGCCAAAACTGTTTTGTTTTTATGGATTCCAAAGACATCAGCTTGACCTATGCTGGTCAAGTTGTGTTTTTCTAATCTAATCAGCGATTTTCGCATTATCAGAGAAAATTTTGTTTTGAATTATTGCAAGAAAATTTCCAATATAAAATTTAGATGAGAAAAGGTTGGGAGATCACGTTTATCCGTTGATTTTTGTTATACTGTTTAAGAATGTATTTATTTCGGAAAACATGATGAAGCCGACAATTTTTGCTGTGAAATATGTTTTTCTACTATATAGAGTAAGATTTAGTTTAGAGAGGTACCATGAAAATGACAACATATACACCAATGATGCAACAATATTTATCGATCAAGTCAGAATATGAAGATGCATTTCTGTTTTATAGATTAGGGGACTTTTACGAGATGTTTTTTGATGATGCAGTGAGAGCATCTCAAATTCTGGAAATCACTTTAACAGGCCGCGATGCCGGAACAAAGGAACGCATCCCGATGTGTGGTGTCCCTTTTCATTCGGCTAAAGGCTATATCGAAACCCTTGTGTCAAAGGGCTACAAAGTGGCTATTTGCGAGCAGACACAGAGCCCAAAGGAAGCAAAAGGTGTTGTGAGACGTGAAGTCGTGCAGCTGATTACACCAGGGACGATAATGGAAGGGAAAACGATTGAAGGAAAGTCCAACCACTTTATCGCAAGTAGCGAGCAAATAGCGAACAATCGCTTTGCCCTAGCTTACTTGGATGTGTCGACTGGTGAAGCAAATACGGCGATTGTTGAGGGAGGTACGAAGGCTTTACTTCAGCAATTATTGGCTTTTTCAATTCGCGAGCTTGTTGTGACGGAGCAGCTGCAGCTTTTATTGGCTGAACAAGCAAGCAACCTGGGAATTGTGCTATCCCTGGAGCAAGATGAAATGCCTGAAGAAAAATCCGCAAAGTATATTGCCAATTTACCGGAGGAATTAAAAGGCGTTGCAAAATGTTTACTTCAATATGTGGAACGCACTCAAATGCGCAGCTTATCACATATTCAAGATTTTACATATACAGAAACAAAGCAGCTACTGCGAATCGATACAAATTCCAAGCGTAATTTGGAGCTGCTGGAATCCATTCGTGGAGGCGATCAAAAGGGCACACTGCTTTGGCTTCTAGACGAAACCGTGACAGCGATGGGCGGACGTAAATTAAAGCAATGGCTCCATCAACCACTGGCGACTCGGGTGGCAATCGAAAATCGTCAAGACATTGTGACAGATTTACTGGATGAATTTTTTGTACGGAATGAATTGAAGGAATTGCTGAAAAACGTTTACGACCTGGAACGATTGGCAGGTCGAGTGGCCTTTGGAAATGTGGGTGGACGTGATTTAGCTCAGCTTCGTGAATCATTAAGACAAGTGCCTTCCATTAAGCAGCAGCTCATGGATTCAGGAAAACCGACGCTTGCTGGCTTAGGTGAAAAGCTTGATGAGTGTGCGGATATTGAAGCGTTTTTATCGACATCCATTACGGATAACCCACCAATTGCCATAAAAGAAGGCGATGTCATTCGTGAAGGGTATAATGAAAAGCTTGATGAACTACGTTTTGCCGCTCGCAACGGGAAGGATTGGATTGCCCAACTAGAGCAGAAGGAACGTGAGTTAACGGGCATTAAAAACTTGAAAATCGGCTATAATCGAATTTTTGGCTATTATATCGAAATCACGAAGTCAAATATTGCAAACGCCGATCTGTCTCGCTATGAAAGAAAACAAACCTTGGCTAATGCAGAACGTTATATTACAGAAGAGCTAAAGGAAAAAGAAGCGATCATCTTGAATGCTGAAGAACAAAGCTTGGCGTTGGAATATGATTTATTTGTTGAACTGCGCGATCAGTTAAAAGCCTTCATTCCACGTGTTCAAGCGCTTGCTTCTGAAATCAGCGAGCTGGATGTCTATATCAGTTTTGCGGTTGTTTCAGAGAAATACCGATTTGTGAAGCCTTTATTCCATGAGGGACGAGCAATGAAAATTGTGGGTGGTCGTCACCCTGTGGTTGAAAAAATGCTGAATAAGCAAATGTATGTACCAAACGATTGCGTGCTGCCTGATGATAAAAATATGATGCTGATTACAGGGCCGAACATGTCCGGGAAAAGTACGTATATGCGTCAGGTTGCGTTGATTGTCGTGCTGGCGCAAATGGGCTGCTATGTGCCGGCGGATGAGGCAGTATTGCCAATTACAGATCAAATCTTTACACGAATTGGGGCGGCGGACGATTTAGTGGCCGGTCAATCAACATTCATGGTGGAAATGCTGGAATCTCAAAATGCGATTACAAATGCGACTGAAAAAAGCTTATTATTATTCGATGAAATCGGACGCGGGACATCCACTTATGACGGAATGGCGTTAGCCCAATCCATGATGGAGTACATCCACGACAAAATTGGTGCAAACACTCTTTTCTCGACTCACTATCATGAACTAACAGCTTTGGAGCAGCAGCTTGAGCGCTTGCAAAACGTCCATGTGAGTGCCACTGAAAAAGATGGCAAAGTTGTATTCCTTCACAAAGTACGCCAAGGCGCGGCAGATAAAAGCTATGGCGTACATGTGGCCCAATTAGCCGAAATGCCTGAAGCGATTATCGACCGAGCGCGGATTTTGCTGGAACAGTTCGAATCGAAGGATCAGGGCGCGGGTGCTGTGGCAGCTACGGTTGTGAGTGAAAGTGTTGCAAATGACGAACTTCAATTATCGCTGTTTGCAGAGGAAGCTGTGGGTGCTACTGAGGATGATGCTAGAGTTATCGCTGAGGCTACTATTGAGGCGGCTGACGCAAGCACAAAATTATCAGAAGTTGAATTAGAAGTCCTGCAACGCCTGGAAAAAATAAACATCATGGGCACAGCCCCAATTCAGGCAATCAACGTGCTATATGAATTGCAGCAGGCATTGTTAAGTAAGAAATAATTAAATAGAAGATATCAAAAATTTATTTTGTTTAATTGAAAAGTACTACGAGCTTTGCTGCTTTTTAAGAAGTGTCTAGATTAATTCGAAAAGTGTCTAGATTTTCGCCAAAAGTGTCGAGATTTTCACAAAAAATGTCGAGATTCTAAACAAGCACTGCATAATAAATGTGAAAAGCTCTTGATTCTATCATGTGTATCAAAAAATTAGTTAGTTTGATTGGAAGTTACTACGAGCTTTGCTGCTTTTTAAGAAGTGTCGAGATTAATTTGAAAAGTGTCGAGATTTTCGAGCAAAGTGTCGAGATTCTCACAAAAAGTGTCGAGATTCTAAACAAGCACTGCTAAATAAATGTGAAAAGCTCTTGATTCTATCGTGTGTATCAAAAAATTAATTAGTTTGATTGAAAGTTACTACGAGCTTTGCTGCTTTTTAAGAAGTGTCGAGATTATCGAGGAAAGTGTCTAGATTAATTCGAAAAGTGTCTAGAATTTCGAGCAAAGTGTCGAGATTCTAAACAAGCACTGCTTATGAATTGTGAAAGCTCTTGATTATATCATGTGTATCAAAAAATTAGTTAGTTTGATTGAAAGTTACTACGAGCTTTGCTGCTTTTTAAGAAGTGTCGAGATTATCGTGGAAAGTGTCGAGATTAATTTGAAAAGTGTCTAGATTTTCGAGCAAAGTGTCGAGATTTTCACAAAAAGTGTCGAGATTCTAAATAAGCACTGCTAAATAAATGTGAAAAGCTCTTGATTATATCATGTGTATCAAAAAATTAGTTAGTTTGATTGGAAGTTACTACGAGCTTTGCTGCTTTTTAAGAAGTGTCGAGATTATCGAGGAAAGT
>DAMDNS010000124.1:0-7019 GCA_032083605.1 Ureibacillus sp. | reverse complement strand
TCTATAAAGATCGTTCACTTTGGATCTGCCACCGCCCTTTTACCGGGTAAACTGCAACACACTTACAAAAAAATACTTGAAGCGGCTAATTGCAAAGATTGCTATATTTCCTTTGATCCGAATTTCCGATCCGATTTATGGAAGGGCAAGGAATCCGAGTTTATAAATTTGGCTCGAGATTTTATCGCCCAATGTGATTTTTTAAAGGTAAGTGATGAAGAGCTACGACTATTTACTAATGAACCCGATACGGCGAAAGCAGTTTCCGAGCTTCACAGTCTTGGAGCAAAATGTATAGCAGTGACACTTGGCAAAGATGGCACTTTTCTCTCCTATAATGGCAGTAAAAGCATTATCCCGAGTATCCCTATTCGGGCAGTAGATACAACGGGAGCAGGAGATGCATTTGTAGGTGCGCTTCTTTTCCAGCTCGGAAAACTTGAGGCTCCCCATTCCTTAGACTTTGTTGAATGGCAGGAAATTGTCCATTTTAGCAACAAGGTAGCCGCAAAGGTTTGCGAAAAAGTAGGAGCTATTGAGGCATTACCTACACTGGAGGAAATTTCAAGCATATAAAAAGGGATAATCTCAAAGGGCTCGAACACCCATGAGATTATCCCTTATCTTTTATTCTACTTCTAAAGTTGGTGTATGCATGGCATCTATTTTCTTCGGCCCAATCATATTAAACAAGATGTTTAAAACAATTGCCGTTACAGATCCACAAACAATACCATTTGAAGTTAATACCGAAATCCATTCTGGCAATACGGCGAAAATATTGGGAACAAACACTACCCCTGCACCTAGACCAACTGCGATTGCAGCAATCATTGCATTTTCGCTAGAACGCGCAATTTCAGGAGCCAGCATTGTGATTCCTTGAGTTACCACCATACCGAACATCGCAAGCATCGCACCACCAAGTACCGCGGTTGGGATAATTGTTGTCAAAGCAGCAACTTTCGGCAAGAAACCAAGTGCAACTAACAAACCACCCGTAATAAAAATGACTTTTCTTTCTTTTACCCCTGACATTTTTACCAGCCCTACATTTTGAGAGAACGTTGTGTAAGGGAAAGCATTAAAGATTCCGCCAATAATCGAAGCTAGACCTTCTGAGCGATAGCCACGAGATAAGTCTTTTGAGTTAATTGGTTTTTTTGTAATATCACTTAGAGCATGATAAACACCAGTTGACTCTACTAAAGAAACCATTGCTACTAATGTCATTGTAAGAATGGCGCCTACATCGAATGTCGGTGTTCCAAAGTAAAACGGTTGAACCATATGTAACCAAGAAGCATCCGCAACCGGTGAAAAGTCAACTTTGCCGAAGAAAGCAGCAACCACTGTACCAATTACAAGTCCAAGCAAGATCGAGATAGCACGAGTAAACCCTGAAGTAAAACGATAGATTACTAGAATTAAAACAAGCGTAATCATAGCTAAAGATACATTAACGGCCGAACCGAAATCTTCTGCACCTTGTCCTCCACCCATATTATTGACAGCCACGGGGATTAAAGAAATACCGATAATTGTTACAACCGAACCCGTTACGATTGGCGGGAAGAACTTTACTAGTTTCCCGAAGAAACCAGAGATTAAAACGACAATCAGACCCGAAACTATGATTGCTCCATAAATTGCACCAATCCCTTTACCAGTGCCAATTGCAATAATCGGACTTACCGCTGTAAATGTACATCCTAATACAACCGGCAACCCAATACCAAATGCCTTCCCTCTCATTACCTGTAAAAGTGTTGCAATACCGCACATCATAATATCAATTGCTACTAAATACGTCATTTGCGTCGAATCGAAGCCTAATGCACCACCGATAATTAATGGGACTAAAATAGCTCCTGCATACATCGCCAGTAAATGTTGAATTCCAAGTGTTGCTGCTTTTACATTATTCATGTGAACAATATCCTCCTAAAATTCTACCTGATGTGTTTGTATTAATCGAAAAACTCAACCTGTCCATTTGCTAAAGATTTAATATTAGCTAAAGATTCAATGCGAATTCCTTGTTCACGTAAAAGCATTCCGCCTTCCTGGAACCCTTTTTCTATGACAATTCCTACTCCAATTACATTTGCACCAGCCTGATGAGCAATATCAAGCAAGCCTTTTACCGCTTCCCCATTTGCCAAAAAGTCATCAATGATCAATACATTGTCATCTGCTGATAAAAAGTCCTTTGAAACCGAAATTTCATTTGTTTCGTTCTTTGTAAATGAATGCACTTTTGAAGAATAAAGATTTCCTGAAAGTGTTAATGATTTTCTTTTACGTGCAAAGACAACCGGTGCACCGATTGTAAGTCCCAGCATTGTAGCTGGAGCAATTCCTGAAGACTCAATAGTTAAAACCTTCGTGATAACTTCATCTGAATAGCGATTAGCGAATTCTTCACCAATTTCCTTCATCAAAAGTGGGTCAATTTGGTGATTTAAAAAGGAATCTACCTTTAATACTGTATCTGATAAAACTCTTCCTTCGTTTAGAATTTTGTCTTTTAATAATTGCATGCTGAAATTCCCCTCTTTTTGGTTTAGTACTAAATTAAATAAAATGAATGTTAAATGGATGTCATCTACATAGAAAAGTTTAACAAAAAAACTCGAAAAACTTATTCCGCTATGAGGGGAACAAGTCTTTCGAGTTGAAGGTTCGAAAGTTAATAGAAAACAAATTTGCTTATAATAGGCGCATTCGATTCTAAACATGGTCTCTCTCATAGTCAGCTAATTTACGGTAAGCTGGTAGAAACTTGCGAGCCTTATTCTCGCTATTATATGAGTGAAATATAGAAGCTGTAATTAACAGCTATATGTTAAGTTTTTGTTAAGAATGACCTCATTATAAACAGTGATTGTAATCATTGCAATAACATCCGAAATAATAAAACGATTCTAATTATTCGGAAATTAGATAATTATTATGTTAATTTCAACGTTAATGTTCGGTTTTACTTCCAGAATAATTCCATTTTATAAGAATTAGAGCAATAATTGACTTAAATTTCTCTTTAATTCTCCGAAGGTTTTCCCTTCCTTACCAAAGGCACCCATACTTCTGCTCACTAATATGTTCACATTTCGTCCATTATTTAAACTCAATTTAGCAATTGTCCCTTTTTGTTCTAGCGTTTGTACGGACATTGCCATGTCAGCTGCTTCAAAATCGATTAATTGATCTTTAAATTGCTCCATAAATGATTTGAAGGCTGCTGACCCTTGTATGATTAAAATGTCGGGATTGAATTCATTCATTACTTCTTTAAAAACTTCATAGCCCCTCCAAATCAGTGGATCCTTATCTTTCTTCAATTGTTTCAATTCTGCAGTCTCCAGGTTTAGACAGTTGATGCTAGAAAGAACAACCTGCTCATGCAAGTTTTCCTTTAACCAGGCTGCAAAATTCAATGATCCTTTATACTCTCTAGATACTTCTTCAATTTCATCTCGATATAAATCACTGAATAAATTTGTTTCCATTAACGTTTCAGCCAAAATCTGAAGGTCTGCAAGGTTGACTTGCAAGACTGGTTCCGGATACGCTCCTACCAGCAAGACTCTTGCTTTATATGGATTGCCTTGTGTTTGAAATGGTAAAAATAAGATTTCCCCCGATTGTTCGTCTACCGTCCATCGCTGGATTTTTTTCAAAAAGCCTGTGGATACTGCCATAGTCTCTACACCCTTTACTTTCGCACTAGATTTTATAAGTCCATTATAACAAGGTCGCCCTTCAAGTATGTAAGTAAATTCAACTGCTTTTAGAAAGATTGACTAAACCGGCTGTCTTTTAGCGTTTAGCCTTTCTTGCCCAGATAAAAAAAATCGGTAAAACTCATTAAGCTGAATTTTTACCGACTCCAATTTATCTATGTGTATCTACATCGCACTCTTCTAAAGGTACGATTTTTGTTTTATGTTTGATTTTATAGCCTAACCATAGGGCGATAAAGAGTGGAATCCCTATATAAGACACCGCTATCCCATACCAATCGATTGAACCAAGTGAAAATGCTGAATAGTTTTGTCCAACAATTACAATTATACAAACAATCAATGCAAATAACGGTCCGAATGGATAGAATCGGGCTCTATATGGAAGCAGGTTGATATCATGGCCTTGCAATACATAAGCCTTGCGGAAACGATAGTGGCTGATGGCAATCCCCACCCAGGCAATAAATCCTGATAAACCGGATGCATTTAATAACCACATATAGACAACTCCATCACCAAAGAAGGATGATAAAAATGCAAGGCATCCAATCGCTAACGTTGCTAATAATGCATAGACCGGAATCCCTCTTTTAGATAGCTTTGCAAAGATTTTTGGCGCCTTTCCATCTACCGCTAGCTGCCATAGCATACGAGAAGATGCATAAAGTCCCGAGTTTCCTGCAGATAGCATCGCCGTTAATATGATCGCATTCATTACGGATGCGGCAAAAGCAATTCCTAATTTATCAAATACTAAAGTAAATGGAGACACCGCGATGTCTTCAGATAATAATCGTGAATCTGTGTAAGGAATCAGTAAGCCAATCGCTAAAATAGCTAAAATGTAGAATAGTAAAATTCGCCAAAATACAGAACGTACCGCTTTTGGAATATTTTTCGCAGGATCATCTGTTTCCCCAGCTGTAACACCGAGCAATTCTGTCCCTTGGAATGAAAATCCTGCTGCCAAAAAGATTCCGAATATGGCAAGGAATCCACCATTAAATGGCGCATCTCCTACGAAGAAATTCTCAAATCCAATTGGATCATGACCTCTTAAAATTCCGAAAATCATCAAGAATGATACGATGATAAAAATAACTACGGTTGCGACTTTGATCATCGCAAACCAATATTCACTTTCCCCATAAGCTCTTACAGATAACAGATTAAATGTTAATACAATAACGATAAACAATACTGTCCAAAGAGCTGATGAACTATCTGGGAACCAATATTTCATAATTAGTGAAACGGCTGAAATTTCTGCGGCAATTGTAATCGCCCAGTTGTACCAATAATTCCATCCCATTGCAAAACCAAAGGCTGGGTCTACAAATTTTGTTGCATATGTACTAAATGACCCTGAAGTTGGCATGAAAGCGGCCATTTCCCCCAAACTTGTCATAAGGAAATACACCATAATCCCGATTACTGCGTATGCAACCAGTGCACCACCTGGTCCGGCTTGCGCTATGGAAGCACCACTAGCTAAAAATAAGCCTGTCCCAATTGTCCCACCAAGGGATATCATCGCAATATGGCGACTCTTTAAGCCCCTTTTTAGTTCAGGTTGATTATTCTTCTTACTATTTTTGTCACTCATGCAAAAAAATCTCCTTTAAAATACACTCACTTACAGTATGTCCAATCTCTCCGATAAAAACGTATATATTATTGATTAGAAACCTTGGCCATACACCAAACCTTCGAGCGATTAGCCTTAGTTGCGGATTATAAAGTTTGATACTTTCTTACCCGTAAAATAAAAACCATCACAAATGCGATGGTATGTTAACTCTAATCGGTAATAGTCACAACTTTAAACAAGAAGTGCCTTGCAGGTCAAAGTTTTCTTCTCTATAGGGTTACTGTCCCCTAAGAATAAAATTAACACCTCGTGGCATACGTTTTTCTATGGAAGGTTACCTAAGTTTAGCTTAAAAACGCAGGAAATACATACTTGAAGCCTATGTGATTTTATTGAAATCACCACTATCCCAAAGTCACATTAAGATGTAAGATAGAAGTTGGTTTAAATAATAGTTTAACATGAAAAATTCTATTTCTTAATTTGTAGAATTTTCACATACATTTATGGAGGAATAAGATGACTACTACAAATGCAACTCAAAAAAGTAAGAGACTGCACATTTCATCCTCAGTTTTGATTTTCGTCATAGCAATTATTTTTCTGGCAAGTACACTTAGAACCCCTTTAACCGGGGTGGGTCCTATAATTTCCTCTATTCGTGAGGGACTTGGGATTTCAAATGTCCTCGCCGGCTTTTTAACAACGATTCCCTTGCTTGCTTTTGCCGTTGTATCTCCCTTTGCACCGCGCATTTCAAGAAGGCTCGGCATTGAAAAAACACTGTTTTATTCCGTTATTTTGCTTACAATCGGAATAATTTTACGTTCTCTTGGAACAACCTCGCTGTTAATTTTCGGAACGGTATTAATCGGGGTTGCGATTTCTTTTGGCAATGTATTGGTTCCTAGTTTCTTTAAATTAAAATACCCGCTACATATCGGTCTTTTAACAGGTATCTATACGGTATCGATGAATATTTCAGCTGCTGTTGCTGCCGGGATCAGCAATCCAATTGCCATGAATACTTCTTGGGGCTGGCAAGGTGCCATCTCAGTCTCTGTCGTTTTAACGCTGGTCACATTAGTAACTTGGTTTCCGCTACTCCGTGGAGAAAAAGTGGATTTAAGCAGTCTTTCCAGTGGTTCAACCGATATGCCAGAGATAAAAATTTGGAAAAAGCCTTTAGCCTGGGCAATCGCTATTTCAATGGGCTTCCAATCCCTGTTATTCTATTGTTCCATTTCATGGGTTCCAGAAATCCTGATTTCACAAGGATATGGGGCAGATAAAGCAGGTTGGTTGACTTCTGTTATGCAGATGGCACAAATTCCAATGACGTTTCTTATTCCGATTATTGCCGAAAAATTACGTTCCCAACGACCAATCGTGTACTTATTTACCGTACTTTACATTATTGGATTTTCAGGGCTACTCCTTAAACTCACGGATTTCACTGTGATTTGGATGATTAGTATCGGCTTGGCAGCAGGCGCATCCTTTGGAATTCTCATGATGCTATTTACTTTACGCACAAAAACAGCCTATGAAGCAGCTCAAATTTCCGGCTTCGCTCAGTCGATCGGCTATTTGCTTGCCGCAGCTGGCCCGGTATTATTCGGGTTTTTACATGATGTTACCGGCAGCTGGGACTCACCAAATATTTTATTTATCGGAGC
>DAMDNS010000123.1:0-7047 GCA_032083605.1 Ureibacillus sp. | reverse complement strand
CCTCTAACATTTTTTGAAGTTGCTCACGTTCCTTCGTTGCCCCAGAAACTTTTTCTTCGTATATAATATCCATTCCGAATTCGCTTAGCTGCTGAAATTGTCTTGAAGGGTTTTGACTAGTTGAACTGACACGTACATAACCAATTTTCCGCAAAATATCACCTCACTTTTGAGACAAGTCTTATGAGACGCTAGATCACAGCAATCCACTTCAAAATAAATGACTTGATGAAGTCACTTCAGATCATAGAAAAACCCTCATTTCGACGTCGAAATGAGGGTTTTTCTATGATCTGAAAAGATGCTGTCTTAGGACATCCTCTCTTCTTTTTTTAGGTTACAAATAGTTCAATGGGTTGACACTATTCGCTGCAGAATAACTGCTGTATTTATAACTGTTTTTATGAATCTCAAAGTGTAAATGATTTCCGAACGAGTTTCCTGTATTCCCAACTGTTCCAATCTTCATACCTTTAGAGACTGTCTGACCACTTTTTACCGAAAGACTATTCATATGAGCATAAACGGTTACGTATTTTTGATTCTTTAGACTATGTGAAATCATAACGTGTTTACCATATGCACCGCTGTTTTTAGAGGTAGTGACTTTTCCACTCGCAGAAGCATAGACAGGTGTGCCTTTTGTTGCAGCTAGATCAACGCCATTATGGAATGTATAACCGTAAGCGCCATTAGATTTTCCGTATCCTTGGGTCAGCCTCCCTTTAGTAGGAGAAGCAAAAAGAGACTCATTATACGTCATTTTTTTTGCAACGTGGCTCTTATATTTTTTTAGGTAAGAACTATAGATATACCGTGTGTTCCCTTTGTAAAGTACTTTTGTCCAAGCTCCTTTTTTTCCTAAATAAGAAAAAGTCTGACCAGTGTTAGTCACGCCGACTATATTGTAATTGAGAGAAGGACCAGTCCGAACACGGAGATCGTCTGTCTTTACTTTTACTTTATATGCACTACTTGCTTCAACTTTTGGGCTATGCATTGAAAAAGTTGTTGTGAGTAAGACGCTAGAAGCGATAAGTATTACCTTGTTTTTCATTAGTTGTACTCCTTTAAAGATAAAGATACGGTGACAAACGATTTGTTAAAAGGAGTATAGCATCACTATATTACAAAAAAGTGTATCAAATTCATTTCAAAAATTGATACGAGATTTAATCAAAAAATGCATAGGTTTTTCACAAACAGATTTTATGATTAAAATTAAACACATTTCTTTTTTATACATCTTAAAAAAAGATTTATTTTTTAGAGTTCGGGAGGAATTTGATGGAGTTATCTTTTTTGTTAGCTTTTGGGGCAGGGTTTTTATCTTTTATCTCGCCATGTTGCCTAGCTTTGTATCCTGTTTTTCTATCTTACATTACAGGAATTTCAGTTACAGAGTTAAAAGAAAATAAAAAGTGGAACTGGAATGGTGTTCCCCATACATTCGTTTTCTTACTTGGATTTTCGAGCGTATTTTTAGTGATGGGTTTTTCAACGTCATATTTGGCTGATTTTTTTATAGTGTATAAAGATGTTCTACGGATGAGCGGTGCACTTATTTTATTCATATTCGGTGTTATTTTAACTGGTCTGTGGACCCCAATATTTTTACTTAAAGAGCGAAGAATGAACTTAGGAAAAAGAAAGCGTGGTTATATCGGAACGTTTATTGTCGGAGTCGGATCGGCTGCTGGATGGACTCCTTGTACAGGACCAATCCTCGCTGGAGTTATTGCTTTGATCGCCACGAATCCTAGTAATGGATTTTTATATATGCTCTTTTATGTACTAGGTTTTTCTATTCCATTTTTCTTGATGTCGTTTTTGGTCGGGAAATCCAGATACTTAATGAATTATTCTTCAAAGGTTATGAAAATAGGTGGCTGGTTTATGATTTTATTAGGTATCATATTGTATTTCGATGGTCTGACGAAACTAACTACAATATTGATTGATTTTACAGGGTTTAGAGGGTTCTGACGCTCTATTTTCTATTTCGAAAGGAGATGCATCGTAAATGTCTCGTGAAAATGTCCTGATAATGGGAGTAGAGGAAAACTGGAAATTGATGGAGAACATAAAACAACTTAAACCTGTAAGTATAGATATTCATATTTCTTCAAAAGAAGGATGGGTTCGAAAGCTATTTCCTGATTTTAAATATTTTGATTCATTTTCAAAAAAAGAATCAGAAGAAGGGTATATTAGTAATCTGATTGAATATTGTACTTCTCAAGAAATAGGCTGGATTATCCCTTTAAGCGAACAAGAAGCATCTACGTTATCAAAACATAAGTTGAAAATGAGAAAAAATAACGTAGCGTTTATAACATCCTTTGACTGGGATAAAACAGTACTTCATGATTCATTTTCGGTTCAAGGTAATACTTTCACTTATTCTTTTGACCAGATAAAGAATGCGCCTGAAGGTGTAAAGGTGGGGAAAATTGATGCATATGTCGATTATCGATCTAGTGAAGTGATTTGCTGTTTTATGAGAGAAGAGTATGAACGGTACCAAGATACTGTTCTTTCATACGAGGTGTTTGCCAACTCGATTTTAGAGGAGTGCGTAGCAATAATTGCTCAAAGGCTTAATATAAAGGGTTCTTTTTCTTTCGATTATCAACGTGATTCGGAGGGAATGTATACGATTACAAAAATAGAATGTTTCATGACGCATTCTACTCGTGAGGCTATTTTTAGTGATTATGATTTCGCTAATTATTTGTGGAGCAATATTCAAGGAATTGTCCTTTTAAAAGAATCAAATGATAAAAGCTCTTTTGTGTATCGCCTAAATGAAGAATACTTTCTTTTCTAAATCTCAACAGTTTGTTTTTATATGTAATCATCTTAAATGAGAAAGGTACTTTATGAATAAACTTTCATTTAAAATAACGTTATTTTATTTTTTCGGGATTCTCATGATTTTCATTCTCTCATCTGCTATTGTATACAACATTCTTGAGCATCAACAAGTAGAAAGTGAACTGGAGAGCCTTCAAGAGAGAGGCAATAGTCATCGAGATGTTCTTTCCACTAACTTCGACAAGCAAACAGTTGAACACGTTGTTTTAATGGAGGAAAAGGCGATGACTGATGTGATTATCTTAGACAAAAATAATCAAGTCGTCGATTCATCTAACGACGCTGAACAATTTTTGAACCCGGATTGGATTCAAAAAAAGGATGGAATCGTAGAAGGTAATTGGAGAGAGGGCAAATTTTTAGTGACGGTGAGTAATATTGAAGATGGCGGTCAAATAATCATGTTAGAGCCGACGAAGTATATACAGCATTTGATGGGGGAATTGAAACAACAAGTAGTGTTCTCTCTATTCTTGTTAGTACTTTTTCTATTAGTAAGTGTTTATTTTTTGAGTTATATCATTATAAAACCACTTCTATCAATGAAAGAGGCGACGGTAAAGTTAAGTCAAGGCGAGGTACTGAAAATCAGAGAAGCTGAGAGAAGCGACGAAGTGGGAGATTTAGCACGAGCAATCACTAAGTTATCTGTTGATTTACGTCATATTCAAAATACAAGAAAGCAATTTCTGACTTCGATCACACATGAATTACGTACGCCGATTACCTATATTAAGGGATATGCAGGACTTCTCAAAAAAGACGAATCAAGATTTGGAGATATTATCTATGAGGAATCCGAAAGACTTCAAGAACTGATTGAGGATTTGTTTGAACTTGCTAGATTGGAAGAGCCACATTTTCAAATAGATCCTCAGATCACAGAGATGAATGATTTCTTAAAAAAAATCAGTGAAAGAATAATTTTTAAATTTGAGGAGAAACAAGTGAAATTAATTCTTCAAATTAATAAAACTCCCATCTACAAAGAGATAGACCAAGCTAGATTTGATCAGGTTCTCTTAAATTTACTGGATAACGCGCTAAAATATACACATGCGAACAAACGCGTATTTTTAAAACTTGATGAAAACTTTATTGAAGTTACGGATGAAGGTGGTGGTGTGGATGAGCAATCACTCCCGTATCTTTTTGATCGTTTTTATCGAGTAGATTCTTCACGAAATCGTGAAACAGGAGGTACTGGGCTCGGTTTGGCTATCACGAAAGAAATAGTTGAAGCGCACAAAGGGACCATCGTAGCTATTAATGTAGAAAACGGGCTGAAAGTTGTCATTGACTTGAGGGGGATTCCAGGATGAGAACCATTGCTTTGGTAGATGATGAGAATCGAATGTTAGAACTGATTGAACTCTATCTGCAAGACAGTTATACCTGTATTAAGCTGAACAGCGGAAGAGAGATATTGAACTTGATTGATGTAGATGAGCCTGACTTAATCATATTGGATGTGATGATGCCTTTAATGGATGGTTTTGAGACCTGTCAAAGGATAAGGGAAGTTTCGAATGTACCAATCATTTTATTGACAGCACTCGACGGAAAAGAAGAAATCGTAAAAGGATTACAACTGGGAGCAGATGATTACATTGTGAAACCGTTCGACGAGGCGGAATTGAAGGCAAGAATTCAATCGATTTTCAGACGAACTACAGTTTCTTCAGGATCAAAAATCGAATCGTCGGGTCTAATCTTAAATGAAGACGCCCATGAGCTGTATTATGATAATCATTTAGTCAAAGTCACGCCAAAGGAATTTTCATTACTTGCTAAGTTATTAAAAAATCCAGAACGTGTCTATTCAAGAGAGGAACTGCTCTCAAGTTTATGGTTAGCAAATGAGTGGACAGATGAACGAACGGTCGACTCTCATGTAAGAAACTTAAGAGAAAAACTTAGGAAACTCGAGTTTCCTATTGAAGAACACTTTCGCACAGTATGGGGAATTGGTTACAAGTGGGTTCCTTAAATAAGGAGAAATAAGACAAGAGAGGAACGGTTAAAAAACCGTTCCTCTCTTGTTTATCGTTTATTCTGCAGATAGTTCGTCTTCAGTCACCCATTTATGATTTTTCACTTCTTCACCTGTAGTCGATTCGAAATCAATCATATACACTGTTGTTTGCTTAGCTGAGTCGATAGTGGCCGTAGCATCCTTCATTCCTTTCATATGATCCGCGTCTACTTTTACTTCATCGCCTACTTCATAAGGAGATGACTTGGCATCTACAATCTCTTCTTGAATAATCCATTTATGATTCGTGACGCGTTTCCCGCCATTTGTAGGGTCATAAGAAATGCTATAAGCAGTAGTATCATAAGCTCCTACAATTTTAGCCTCGGCCCCTTTCATGCCTTCCATATGTGCTTCTTTGATCATCGCCATGTCGCCAACTTTAAATTTAGGGTTTTTAGCCTCTTGGAGCCCTTTCGGAACCTCTTTCGATCCAGACATGTCCATCGTCGAATGATCCATACCGTCCATATTTTTATCCATGCTTCCTGTTGATTTAGAATCATCACCATTGCTTCCGCACGCAGCGAGTGCTAAAGAAAGCGAAGCAGCCATAGTTGTCATAAAAATCTTTTTCTTTAATTTCATAAAAATTACCTCCAATTGTTTTTTTATGCTTTCCATAGACTCTATCACATAAATTTGCAGAAACATTGCAGAGAGCAGAAAAGTAACACATTGAAAAAAACTATAAAATTCATGGGTGGAAAGACATATTTTTTTCACAATCATTCTTTAAGTTAAAGATAATAATTAATTGAAGGGAATGATCCATGTGAAGAAAAGATGGTTAATCGCAACTATCGGTATCTTTACTCTCATGATTATAGTGGGTGGTTCGTATTTACTTTTTATCCGAGGTACTATGCCAAATAACAAACAGCACATGAAATCTATGATGAATGGAGGGAACACTACTACAAATCAGACTATGATGGAAGGTATGGGACATGGCGCGAGTGTCGATTTAAAATCAACTGAAGAAAAAGAGCGACGATTGAACATCCCTAAGATGCTAAAATCCGATCGTGAAACCAAGAATTCCATTCAATACACGATTGTCGCTAAACAAGGGGAGACACAGTTCTTCCGAGATAGTAAAAAAACTGAAACTCTAGGATATAACAGAAATTATTTAGGTCCTGTAGTGGAATTGAAAAAAGGAAAAATGGTAACAATCCGTACGGTGAATCGCTTATCAGAAGCGACTACATTCCATTGGCACGGTCTTGTTGTACCATCATCCGTAGATGGCGGACCACATCAGGTCGTGAAAGCTGGTGAAACGAAGGTAGTAAAGTTTAAAGTGAAGCAAGATGAATCGACATTGTGGTTTCATCCACATCCAATGGGGAAAACTGCTGAACAAGTATACAAGGGGTTAGCAGGATTGTTGTACGTAAAAGATGAAAAAACTAAAGAGACGATGCTACCTCAAAAATATGGTGAAAATGATATTCCATTAATTCTTCAAGATCGAAAAGTTAAAAACAGGAATGTCCTTGGATATGCTGATGTAGAAAAAACAGATGGGGCTTTAGGCGATACCCTCCTCGTAAACGGTACGATTAATCCATATTTCAACGTAAAATATTCGCAACTTAGAGTCAGATTGATAAATGGCTCCAATGCACGTAACTACGTAGTGAAGCTATCTGACGGTTCATCCTTTAAAAAAATTGCTGATGATGGTGGTTACATCTCAAAACCGAAAAACGTAAAGAAAATTGAATTAAGTCCAGGCGAACGTATAGAGGTATTGGTAGACTTTTCAAAAAGAAAAATTGGTGAGACTGTTTCATTTGAGACGAATGGAGTAAGGGTCGTTAACTTCAAGCTGGAGGATAAACAAGGGACGAACCTAAGTGCATTGGCGCCGAAAAGTGGATATGAAAAGCCGCTAAAGACCTTGTCTACGGTGAATCAAAAGTTAACTCTTTTCGGGATGGGCAAAAATGTTGAAATCAATGGGAAAAAGTTTGATGAGAAGAGAATCGATATTAAAGCGAAACAAGGAGAAACCGAAATTTGGGAGGTCTATAATAAAAAAGACATGATGGGTGGAATGACTCATCCCTTCCACATTCATGGAGTCCAATTCAAAGTATTAGAGCGAAACGGACAGAAACTGGATA
>DAMDNS010000122.1:0-7089 GCA_032083605.1 Ureibacillus sp. | reverse complement strand
CGTTCTAGAGGAACCTGGATAGCTACTTTTAAAATATCTTCTTTTTCGCCGCGGTTAAGGGCCAACGTTCGATGAGGCACAATATACTTTACCGGCTCTTCGTACTCATAGTACATTTCAAATACTTTCTTCTCGTCTTTTTCGGTATCCTTTGCCGAGGTAACAATTTTTCCTTCTCTCCACGAAAGCTTACGAATCTGATCACGTACTTGGGCATCATCCGCAAACCTCTCAGCTAGAATATCCTTTGCTCCAGTTAAAGCATCCTCTACTGAATCTACACCCTTTTCTGTATCAACAAAGGCAAGAGCTATTTTTCCAATGTCATCTTTAGCAAATTTCATTAACTCATCTGCTAAAGGCTCTAATCCTTTTTCTTTGGCAATCGTTGCTTTTGTGCGGCGTTTTTGCTTATATGGTCTATATAAGTCTTCCACTCGTTGCAAAACGGTAGCTGCTTGAATTGCTGCTTGCAGTTCTTCTGTTAGTTTTCCTTGTTCGTCGATTAGTCGAATAACTTCTTCTTTTCGCTGCTCTAATTGTTGTATGTAATGATATCGATCTTCAATGGACTTAATTTGGACTTCATCTAAAGAACCCGTTGCCTCTTTTCGATAACGCGCTATAAACGGAACAGTATTTCCGTCTTCTAATAATTTGATAACTGCTTGGGCTTGATGCGGTTTAACCTTTGTATCATTTGCTATCATTTGCAGCATTTTCTTTTCTTCCATCATTCCACAGCCTTTCAATTTTTCATATGGCGATACATTCATCAGGACGATTTTAGCGTATATGCTTTCGGCACATCGTCACAAAAAGCTTGTACTAAATATAACTAGAACAAGCCTTTGGTTATCTTATATGCAGATTTTTCACTAGCTCTCTTTAAAGCAAGACTATACATAGTTTATCATTTACATACCACTTTCTTCTATATATTCCCCTTTACAAAGAAGGCAATAATAGAGAATTGAGCATTTTTTCTCATTTGAAATCTTGATTGTTCGAAAGAGCGTTATAGCTGTTAGCCGTAGCAGCTGCACTTGCGGATAAAAATGTTTTATGCTGTCCTATCCGAAAAAAAATCTACCCTTTAAATGATTTCAAGGGTAGACTTGTCCAATCTATTAAATTGAATGTAGTTTAATTGCATAGTAAAAACAAAAAGTACAAAGATAGCCGTAATCACAAGATATTAGACAACACCGTCTGCCGTGATGACCTGCTGTAATTTTTTGATGGCCTTTCTTTGGAGACGAGAAACATGCATCTGCGATATGCCGAGCATTTCTCCTGCTTCCTTTTGACTCAGTTGGTCATAATAGGTTAGTTTTAAAATTTCTCTTTCCCGCTCTTCCAGTACTTCCATTGCCTCCGAGACAACGATTCGCTGGTTTGTCCTTTCGAATCCATCATCTTCTTTTCCGACAATATCCATTAAGGTGACAGTACCGCCTTCGGAATCTGCGTCAATCGAGTGATCCATTGAAAGAGCATGATAGCTTTTGCTCATTTCCATCGCCTCTAATACATCCTCTTCACTTACCTCTAAATAGTCCGCAATTTCTTGTATAGAGGGTGAATATTGAAGCTTGGTTGTTAGAAATTCGGCAGCTGATTTAATTTTTGGACCCAGCTCTTTAATGCGTCGAGGAACATGGACATCCCACGTTTTGTCACGTAAAAATCGTTTAATTTCTCCAACGATTGTCGGAACAGCAAAAGCTTCGAAGCTTCTCCCTAAGGACGTGTCAAAACGTCGAATTGCCCCAAGTAACCCAAGCATGCCTACTTGTACTATATCCTCAAAATTGGTTTTACCATAAGAATATTTTCTGGCAATCGCTTCAACAAATTTTTTATAGTGAAGGACTAAACGATCTAGTGCTGTTTGCTCTTCTGTTTGTTGATATGTTTCAATCAGCTTTAATATTTCTTCTTCGGAGTTCCGATTATGTGGTGATTGATTGGACATTATCCTTCACCTGCTCTCTCGTGACATATTTTGTCATGAAAACAGTGACTCCACCCTCGTTGTTGTTCACTCTGACCTCGTCCATTAATGTTTCCATTAAATAAAGCCCTAGTCCTCCCTCTCTCAGCATTTCAACACTTTCATCTTCCTGGTAAGGGCCAATTTGTGATTTGATTTCTTCAAAGTTGAAGCTATGTCCGTAATCGGAAACCATAACCTCTATTTTATCTGCATATAAAGCGAAACCGATCACGATTTCTCCATCCTCATGAATTCCATAGGCATGCTGTACGACATTTGTCACTGCTTCACTTACAGCTATTTTCATATCCTCAATTTCATCATAGGAAAAACCAACGCGAGAAGCTAATCCAGAGACAGTCAGCCTAATTACACTCACATACTGCGGCTTTGCAGGAATTCTAATTTCAATGTAGTCAAATGCTCGCATTGCTTGCCCCACCTTTTTTTATTTCCATTAATTCACTAAGCCCAGTGATTTCAAATAATCTAGTTAATCTAGCAGACAGGTTGATGAGTTTTAGATTTGCCTTTTCTTTCACGATTTTTTTATAAAACGCTACAAATACACCCAGACCTGTACTATCCATATAACTCACATTCGATAAATCCAATTCTACTAATAAGCCTTCCGATAAACGAATCATCTCAAGCTCATCTCTTAAAATTGGTGCTGTATACGTATCAATTTCTCCTTCGATAAACCCTAACAATAAATCCCCATCTTCTCGAAATTGTACATTTACATTCATTTAAGACACCTCCCACAATTACCTATTGGTCTTTTCCCCATTTCTTATCGAGTAAACCTATTTATTTAAAAAAATTTATTTTTTAATAATTACTAATGTGAAATCATCTTCTAACTTAAAGTCATGCAGCTTTTGCAATTCACTATGGATGACCTCGCACATTTCTTGAGCCGTTCGATGATAGTTAGCTAAAGCTAGCTCTTTAATGAGTTCCCGAGCATCAAATTCCTCTTTGTTTCGAAAATCTGTTACCCCGTCAGTCATAACAATTACAAAATCTCCATCCTTCAACTCAATATCCTGCTGTGTATATTTCGCTTCAGGTAAAATGCCAAGCAGCAAGCCCCTAGATTCCAAATCATGGAATTCACGAGTTGCAGCATTGTAGTATAGAGACGGCTCATGTCCTGCCGAGCTCCATGTAAGCACATCCGTTTTTAGGTTATATCGTAAATAGCATAATGAAACAAACATACTATCATCTATGCTTTTTTCAATAATTCTATTTAATACTTCAAGCACATAAGAAGGATTGCTGTTCGCATATTCCAAAGTATCTAAACCGTACTTCACCATGGACATACATAGTGCAGCCGGGACCCCTTTTCCTACTACATCCGTTACGGCAACACTCAAATAACGTTCATAATCATGCATGAAATGAACATAGTCCCCATTCATTTGTCGAAGAGGAATAGAAAGCATTCCGATATCAAGCGAATGAGGAGTCGGTATTTCTGTTTCCAATAATAGATTTTGTATTTTTGCTGCGACTTCCATCTCAATTCGCAATTCTTCTTGTTTTGCTAGTAAGGCTTGGTGTTCTTGCACTTTTAATCCAAAATGAACCATTACTTCGATTAAAAAATCATAGCCATGCAACACGGAGTCTGGTATATCTGGATAAATTTCCTCAAGTGCATGCTTATGAATACTAATAACCTCTTCTGGTGTTACATTCTTTTGAATCATTCGTTTAATAAAATTTTGACCAATATATAAATCACTTTCACTCTGATTTCCAATATAGTCTGATAAGATTTTTTTATATTGTTTTCTTATCTGCTCCAATTAAACACACACCCTAACTTAGCCATTTCACAACTTGAACCGTAGTCCCTTTTCCGATTTCCGAATGAATATCTATTGAATCTACTAATCTTTTAACAGCGGGAAGTCCTGCACCAGTATTGGATGAAGAGTAATCATCCTCCAATACTTTATGCACTTCAGAAATTCCTTGTCCTTTATCAATGGATGAAATGGCAATTCCTTTTACGCCATCATCTTCTATCTCTTCGATGACTATTTTCCCTACTCGGGCGTATAATAATATATTTTTTGCGAGTTCACCAATGGCAGTGGTTATTCTCGATTGGTCTACATCATTGAATCCAATCTCTTTTGCCTCGTCTCTACCAATCTTGCGTGCAGTTACTATATCTAATTCTGTCACGATCTCTACTGTTCTTGACTCTCTCATCCCTGCACCTCCATTTTGCTATCAATCAACGAAAACGCATATTTAAATTCAAATTCTAAAATATGTATAAACCTGATAATTCTAATATATATTATCACGCCTATTCTCATCAAATTTAAGTAACAAAAAGACTATGTTTCGATTAGGAATGGAATTTTTCCACTCTCCCCTTTGCACTATTACTTGGTTAACATCTTGCCCAAACTTATGTATTATCCTATGCGAACAGTCCCGCAAGTTACTTCTTACCTCTATAAAATTGGCTGACCTCCAGCTTTTTTGTGATTAGCCTTTGTTGCACTTATACGGAAAAGAATGTTCTATAATTTCTTATCCACAAAAAAAGAATGACCCGAAAGAATTATTCTTTCAGGTCATACCTTTACATTTTATGTATTAAAATTTCATTAATCCTAGGCTTATTTCTAATGCAACATCGACTTTTTCCATAAGCTCATCATCCAATTGGGTAATACGATCTGTCAGCCTAGATTTATCTATCGTACGCAATTGTTCAAGCAAAATCACCGAATTTCGTTCGAAACCATATTTTTTGGCATCGATTTCGACATGAGTCGGTAATTTTGCTTTTTGAATTTGCGCAGTAATCGCAGCGATGATTACGGTTGGACTAAACCGATTACCTATATCGTTTTGAAGGATTAATACGGGCCTCGTACCGCCTTGTTCAGATCCCACAACTGGTGAGAGATCTGCAAAAAACACGTCCCCTCGTTTCACAATCAAAATGTCATCCCCCGCTTACGAGACGCTCTACCATATGTTCCGCTTCATACTCTGCATGTAGACATTCACTACAAATGTTCAGGTTGATTTGCGACATTTCCACATAGCCTTTCATTAAAGCTTCCCGTATTTGATTTGGTTGCTTGTGCGTAGATAATCTACGAGATGAAATATAAACAAAACCTTCACTATCTCGTGATTTTTGCTCAAGTGTATTAAATGCCATTAACATCTCTTGAGGAAGTCCTAAAGCTTCCTTTACTTCTTCTACTTTTTTCGCGTACAAAACAAGCACCTCCACAAAAACCGTACCATTTCAATTCTTTTCTCATTCTATCATCGAAATGATATGTTGAAAAGATAATTATTAAAAAATATGGCTATCCATGTAGTTTTATCGGTTTTTGTTGAAGTTTTTGTCGCATTTTACTATTTTTTGTAGTAGATTCTAGGCACTCTCGAAGTAATGATACAAGGAACCTCATAGTTAATTGTATCGCCTTTTGATGCCCATTCATCGATTGAAATTTCTTCGTCTTTTTGTTTTCCTATTAGAGTTACTTTTTTACCTATATTATATGCAATTGGCAATAATAACATACATTGATCCATACAAATTCTTCCGATGATTGGTACACGTACGCCATCTATTAATACATGTTGTCCACTATATTTTCGAATTAATCCGTCTGCATATCCAATGGGAATTGTCCCAATATACGACGGCTCTGTTGCTGTAAAGGCTGCTCCATAGCCAATCGATTGACCAGCTTGGACTTTCTTTACTTCAATAAGTTCTGTTTCTAATGAGAAAGCAGGTTGTAACGGAAACGGTAATTTTGTTTTTACATAGGCAGAGGGTGCAAGACCATACATTGAAATTCCAAACCTTACTGCATCATATTGAAGTGCTTGATCTTTAATAAGCATCGTCGCTGTGTTCGCTGCATGTACAAGTCGTGGCTTTTCAGGTAATGAACTTATAAACTCTTCAAATTTAGCCGCCTGATGATGAAAATAAGTAGCCTCCTCTTCATCGGCAGTAGCAAAGTGTGTAAAAACTCCATCCACAAGCAATTTTTCGGAGGAAGTAATTGTGTTATATAAGTTCTGAAGATCTTCAATTTGAGTAACACCTATTCTACCCATGCCTGTATCAATTTTAATATGTAATTTTAAAGGTTTTGAAAGCGGCATTGCCTTCACTTCTTCCACCCAATCAGTTGAATAAACCGTTAAAGTAATCTTTTCATTCGCTGCATGTGGTGCAAATGATGTAGGGGCATAACCTAAAATTAATATATCAATATCAGGAAAAGCTTTTCGGAGACGAAGCGCTTCCTCTGGTGTCGCTACCGCTAATAGTGTTGCACCAGCTTCCATAGCTGCCGTTGCAACTTCAACATCCCCATGTCCGTATGCATTTGCTTTTACCACGGCCATGATTTGAACTCCAGGCTTTAAATGGTTTTTTAATTGGCTAACATTATGTTTTATTGCATCTAAATTTATGATGGCTTTGGTTGGTCGGAAGTGCTCTATGTTTTGCATTTTTGTTGTACCCTCTTTTTGTGTGTCTAAACTTCAAATTTTTGTAATTTTCTTTTTATTCTATTTTAAATTTTAATAGCCATTCTTGTCCACCACTTTTACTTAACAACGTAAATTGAGAGAGTTAGCCCAAGAGCGCACGATTGTCCACTTTCGAAGACTTAACTCTCTCAAAATATTAATTTATGTGGAAATCAATCACAAAAACCAGTAATTGACTTTACTTTAATCCACCAGTAGTTACAGAGGCTGCAACTTCTAGCATTTCTTCTTGCGTCAGGCTGTTAGATGCGATGAAGAATGACACACCATCACGTTCCCAGCTAATTGACTTATCTGTAATTGCACCAATAGTAAATCCTAAATCAGCTGGATCACCAGGAGCATATACCGGCAGTGTTGCTGATTCACCATACTCAACAGGCTGTTGAACAAGTGTGAAGGATTTTTCGCCTTCAAATGTTAAGATAGTGCGTTCTGTGCCATTTTCCATAACAGTTTTTTCTTCTACCAGTTTTGTATTATCCCAATTCAGCTCTGGATAATAAGTTTGGAAA
>DAMDNS010000121.1:0-7100 GCA_032083605.1 Ureibacillus sp. | reverse complement strand
CTGGAAGATAATCAAAATCTCCAACAGAAACCCCACCTGTGGTAATTAGAATATCTACCTGCTTTAATGCTGCCTCAACTGCGTTGTAACTTTTCTCTAAATCATCCTCGAGTTTTCCTAGATAAAGTGGTTCGGCGCCAACCTTTTCAATTTGTGCCATTAGCATGTAGGAATTACTGTTACGGATTTTCCCAGGAACTAGTGGTTCATCTACTTCCAATAGCTCACTGCCGGTTGCAAGGACACCTACTTTGGGTTTTTTCCCTACAACTACCTCACTATATCCAAAGGTTGCAAGTAGTCCTAGAACTCCAGGAGTAATCCGCGCTCCCTTTTGAACAAGCAGCGCTCCTTCTTCAATCTCCATCCCTTTTTTAAATACCTTGTCATTTATAGGGATCGGATGATCAATGGAAATAAAATGTTTCCCTTCTTTTTCAAGCTCCTCTACATGTTCCAGCATCACGATAGCATCACAGCTTTTCGGCATTTCAGCTCCTGTCATGATTCGAATTGCCTGTTGCTTTTCCATTTCCTCTAAAAAAATCGAGCCTGC
This sequence comes from Ureibacillus sp., assembly GCA_032083605.1. Classification (GTDB taxonomy): domain Bacteria; phylum Bacillota; class Bacilli; order Bacillales_A; family Planococcaceae; genus Ureibacillus. Next base: position 6,544 of record DAMDNS010000121.1, on the reverse strand, counting down.
TCCAATATTTCCAACAACCTCGAATTCAACAGGTCTTTCCTTGGATGCAGTTGTGGTATCTCCCGCTTTTATTGCATACCCATCATATAAAGAGCGATCAAATGCAGGAACATCCTGGTTTGCAATTAGATCCTCCGCTAAATATCGCCCACCAGCATCGATTAATCTAATACGCTCCGCTTCTCCTTTTTGAACGTCACACATTATTTTGTTAATTGCTTCCCCAATCGTAATTGCTTTTCTAGCTGTTAGCACGCACTTCAACTCCTAGCCTATCAAACTATAATAAAGTTTTTTCGCCTTATGGATATCGTCTACACCATGGATAAGCACTCGTCCATCATGAAAGAAAACAAAACGATATGATTCATATTCACACGTCATTAAAAATGGATTCCGTTTTACACTCATGTGCCTATTCAGCTTTGTCTCTAATTGATCCAGACTGAAATTTACTTTCATTGCTGGTCTTAAGTGCACTGTGTCTCGACCGCATAAAACCGAAGTTTTTGTTTGCGCATCAAATTCCAAATAGGGATAGGAAGCATACGCTCCACAAGATAAACAATCATCCCTTTTCGCCTTATCTACTCGAAATGTATAATGCTGGTTTTTCCAAAGATCGATGGATAAAAAAGTCGTTCGAATGGAGGCAAAATCCTCCACCAATAATTTCAGGCATTCCGTCACCTGATGAGCAGCAATCATTTGAACAATCGGATTGATCACTCCGACATTATCGCATGTTGCCCCAGTCATCGGGATTTGCTTTAATAGACAGTGCAAACACGGTGTTGTTCCAGGCAAAATCGTATACGTCATGCCAAAACTAGCAACACAGGAACCAAAAATGAAGGGAATTTGATGTTTTTGCGCTAAATCATTCAAGATAAACCGAATATCAAAATTATCCGTCGCATCAATGATTACATCAACATTCCCCAGTAACGGCGGTAAGTTTAGCGCATCTGCATCCATCACATAGTCATGAATTTTCACTTCACTGTTGATGGCAGATAATCTTCTTTTTGCTGCAACCGCCTTAGGAATAAGTTCTTCACAATCAGCCTCACTATACAATTGCTGTCTATGTAAATTACTCCATTCCACATAATCCCGGTCGATTATGGTTAAGTTTCCGATTCCCGCGCGAACAAGCATCTCTGCACTGCTGCTTCCAAGAGCCCCCATTCCAACTAGCAGGACATGCTTTTGTGAAATACTCTTTTGTCCTTCTGCACCTATAAAGGAACATAATTCTTGTTTATAATACCGATTGTCCATCTATATTAGCTCCCTTAGTTTTCTTTGGCACGAACAAAATAAAGCAAGAAAAAGGATAAAACCATCATTGTGAATACCCATGCCCAAGCAAGAGACATATCCCCATTATCTATGGCCATATAGATCGCTGTTGGAACGGTTTGAGTGACCCCGGGAATGTTGCCTGCAAACATCAATGTTGCCCCGAACTCACCTAAAGCTCTGGCACCACTTATAACACAGCCAGCCATCAATGCTTTTTTGGCAAGTGGAAGGGATATCCTTATAAATACTTGCCTTTTGTTTGCTCCTAAATCAATAGCGGCCTCTTCTATCCCTTTTTGAACACCTTGAAACCCTGCTTTTGCTGTTTGAAACATTAAAGGAAAAGCCACTACACTCGCTGCAATCACCGCTGCGTACCATGTAAAAATAACTGATTGACCAAAAATCATCCTTATCAATTTCCCCACGAAGCCTTGATTTCCAAAAATGACTACTAGCAAAAAACCAATTACTGAAGGAGGCAGCACCAATGGCAGCATAAACACGGTTTCCAGCAACACCTTAAATCTGAAAACTTTTCTAGCAAATAGAAACCCTAGCAATGTGCCTACAATAATTACCATTATACTTGCAGCAATTGTTACTGTAATCGATAATTGAATTGGTTCCCAAAACTGTTCCCACATATTACTCCCTCTATTCCAACTCAACTCAAACCTGGATAAATTTCGTCAACTGTATCATGAAATTTCCTCCGTTCTAAATCGAGACTTTATTGAATGAAGGTAAATCCGTATTTAATCCAAATATCCTTTACTGCTTCACTTTGTAAATAATCGTAATATTGCTCTGCTTCTGTTGGTGTTTCCGTATTCTTAAGTACTCCAACAGGATATGTAATCGAATCATGTTTCTCTTGAGGAACCGTTGTAATGATTCTTGCTTTTTTAGAGCTAATCGCATCCGTTTTATAGACAAACCCCGCTTGTACATTCCCTGTTTCAACGTACGCCAGAACCTGCCTTACATCCTTTGCATACACAATCTTGCTTTCCAGCTCCGTCCACAATTCATAAGAATCAAGTGTTTGTTTTGCATACGTACCTGCTGGGACAATAGATGGTGTGCCAATAGAAATCTTCTCGACTTGGCTTGAATTTAAATCATCAATAGCAGAAATTTGCAAATCCGTTTTTTCGGAAGTTATTAAAACAAGCTCATTACCAATGAAGGCAACACTATCTTCAATGAAATCTTTCGTTTTTAATTCTTCAAATTTTTCACTCGAGGCTGAAAAAAATATGTCCACAGGTGCACCCTGTTCAATTTGCTTTACCAGTGACCCGGAAGCACCAAAATTATATTGGATCTCAACGTTCGGATGTCCCTCTTCGTAATTCTCCGCTATATCTTCCAATACATTCTGAAGGCTTGCAGCTGCTGAGATTGTCAAGACAATGTCATTCTCTTCTTTGCTGCTCATTTGCGAGCATCCAGCAACCACAACTACGAAGAGAATAGTAAATAAAAATCCTATTTTTTTCATAAAACACTCCTTAAAACCCACAGCAGCTTAACCACCAATGTAAGACATTTCAATCTTCTTTTTGGTTGGCAGCTTACTTAGTTGGCTTCGTTGATCTGAATAACGATCTCCTCTTTTATTCCAAAGCTCTGTGAGAAAGTGAGTAACGGCTTCTTCAGACAGAGATTCCGTTCTTAGTAAACTCACTAAATCAGTTCCTTGAGAGGCAAATAAGCAGGTAAAAAGCTGTCCATCTGCAGAAATTCTTGCACGGTTGCAGGTCGAACAAAAGCTTTCAGTGATAGATGAAATAAATCCAATCTCTTTGTTGGTTCCCTGGTATCTATAGCGCTTAGCCACTTCTCCAACATAATCTGGATCTACAGGCTCCAGCGGCAATATTTCCTGAAGCTTTTTTAAGATTTCGCTGCTCGGTACAACCTTCTCCATATTCCATCCGTTGGTATTTCCTACATCCATAAATTCTATGAATCTAAGTGTGTAGCCTTTTTCAAAGCAATATTTTGCTAGAGGAACAATATCATCGTCATTTACACCTCTTTGCACGACCATATTGATTTTAATACGAAGTCCAATCGCTGCCGCTTTTTCGATTGAATGGAGCACTCGGTTAACCGGGAAATTTCGCCCATTCATCTTGCCATAATTGTGTGCATTAAGACTATCTAAACTAACATTTATGCGTTTTAACCCCGCATCCTTTAATTGTTGTGCATAAGAACCTAGTAAAATTCCATTTGTCGTCAGTGCAACATCTTCTATTCCTTGAATTTTCATGACGCGTGCAATAAGCCGTGGCAATTCTTTTCTTAATAGCGGCTCTCCTCCAGTAATTCGAATCTTTTTAACACCTAATGAACTAAATATCCCGACAAGATACTCAATCTCATCGAAGGTTAATAGTTTTTCGGGAGGGAGAAAAGCATAATCTGCACCAAAAACCTCTTTTGGCATGCAATATGTACAACGAAGATTACATTGATCCATAACAGAAATTCTTAAATCTCGGAGTGGTCTATTGAAAGTATCTTGAATCTGCATCTGTTCAACACTCCTTTAGCTTTGACTATTCTTAATAAGTGACTCATAATCCTGTGGGGTATCGATATCTATATTCAACATAGTATTTTCAAAATCAACGTAAATCAAACTTTCATGATTCGCCTCGATAATACTTTTCCCCCCTTCATCACCTGATAAATTTCGGAATTCACGAAAAAGGGTTTTATCGAATAATATGGGGTGCCCAGGTTGACTCTTATACCTTGGACGAACGATTTTTACTCCTTTTTCTCTGTTTCGCTTGTAGATTTCCATCATCGTCTCAACAACTACACCCGAAACAAAAGGTTGGTCACCTAAGAAGATGAAAACAGCATCCACCTGTTCTTCTATAGCAAGAATCCCCGCCCATAATGAAGTAGACATTCCCTTTCCATAGTTTGAATTGTATATGATAGAAATCTGCTCTGAGTATTCATCCAATTCCGCTTGCAGCTCATGAATATACTTTCCCCCAACAACCAGAATGGGGTGAAATTTCTTTCCAACAGCTAATGACACAGGATAATGAATTAATGGAGTATTTAAAAAAGGCAATAACAGCTTCGGTTTCCCCATCCTCTTTGATTGACCTGCTGCTAAAATAATTGCGCCTACTTTATGCATGGATTTTCCCTTTTCCATGTAAATAATTAGGTATACGTCCCGCTCGTAAACTCATTAGCTCTGAAATGATACTGACTGCGACTTCATCACTTGATTCGGCACCAATGTCTAAACCAACCGGTGAATGGATGGTAGCACTTTCCAGAGCATACCCAATGTTTTCAAGCATTTCATTTGTTCGGTAGGTAGGTCCTAGAACCCCGATATAACGAGGGGATTGTTCAATGGCAAATTTTAAACTTGCTTCATCCTTTTCTTGATGATGATTCATAATAAGCCACCAGCAATCATCGAGCTCACCGACTTGAATTTGATTTATATCCATCGTTAGATGTTTAGCATTTGGAAAATATTGATCATTATTGAAATGAGTGCGTGTATCCAATACCGTTACCGAAAAGCCTGCCTTATACGCTAAATCCGCCACTGGTATTGCATCCTTACCTGCCCCAGCAACTATTAATCTCTCACTCGGTTTTACTACATCGATATAATATCGTTTATTTTCATAGGGTACGATTTCTGCGCGTGTTTGCTTTTTTAAAACACTATTTGCATAATCGATTATTTCATATGGGAAAATACTATCGTTTGAAACCACACTTTCGGCATCTATAACAGTCATTTCTCCATCCTTCATATCTATTATAAGAGTAAAAGGAAGATTTAGGGATAATAATTCGTCAATTTTATGGAAAAGAAGATTTTGAGGGTGGATAGGAAGAAATATAAATTCCAAATTGCCTTTACAACCAATCCCCAAGCTCCAAATTTCCGTTTCGCTCAGATCGTATTGCAAAGTCATCATCTGATTATTTTTAAATACTTTCTGTGACCATTCAAATAAATCTGTTTCTAAACAACCTCCGCTAATTGTTCCGACCATATTTCCGCCAGAAGTCATCAGCATTTTCGTACCAGGCAAACGATAAGCAGAGCCTTTTGCATCTGCTAAAATGACCAGTACGGTTTGCTCATTATTATCCTGAGCGTTTTTAATGTGGCGAAAAAGCTCCTGAAATTCTTGTAATCTAGACATAAAATGCGCCTCCTTCACCCAAAACTTTTCACTATATTAACAAAATTTAGAATTATTAGTCAATAATAGGCCTAACATTTTTCTGGAGGGCTTTCCCGATAATTTTACGTGACTATGTAACCTTCTACTTTAAACTTTTTAGGCAAATGAAAAAGGCGCTGCTCGTGTTACCAATGCGTTTGAGCAGCGCCTTTAATCAAATGTGTCTAAATCATCATACAATTCAAGTTGTTTTTCCAATTGTTATGTTGCCTCCCGTAGAATTTGTTTGTTGTTTTCAAGAATGTTGAGAATTTGTTGTAAAATCTTCTCTTCTGTTTTAGGAGATGAATTGACCTCCTTCATAATAATTTTGTTTAGCTCCAAAATTGTACTTACGTCGAGTTTATGTTTCTCTGCTAATTGAAACGCTCGCTCTAACTGACCGGTTATCATCGGCATCCTCCTCAAAAATATGTTATACATATTTATTTTACCTTGAAATGAAAAATTTTTCACTATTCAAAACAAAATAAATTATTTAATTGTAATTTACTCATCTTATGCAAAACTTATTCATCCTGTCTCAACACTTAACCCAAATGAATTATTTCCAATTGGACAAAATAAAAGTGTTCAGTAAAACATAAAAAGCCACAATCAATTGAATGTGACTTAAAGCTAACTATTTATTTTGACTCAATCCTCTACGTTCAAATTCACTTATGCTTATTTCGGTATCAATAAATATTCGATCTAGCTGATCCGTAGTTAAATTATATTTTTCACAAGCATACTCAATAACCATTTCATTATGCTCATGTTTATAATCCCTTCCATCATCTGTAAGTTCATCATACTTAGCGCGCATATCTTTATAAATATGGCCATTTTCTAAAGTGTCGATAAAGTTTTCCGTTTCTGAATCACGCTTAATAACCATATAATGCACCTCCCCTTACAATTATCATAATGTGTAAGAAAATATTTGTATGTAACATGTTTTTGATAATAAAGTATTTTTCTTATTAAATGAATTGATT
>DAMDNS010000120.1:0-7173 GCA_032083605.1 Ureibacillus sp. | reverse complement strand
CATCTTTACTTCAAGATCTCTTTAGCGATAATTCCCTTCATAATTTCCGTCGTTCCTGCGTAAATGGCAGCTACAGGAATATCTCTAAAACGTCTTGCAATCTCGTATTCTTCCATATAGCCATATCCTCCATGAAGCTGCAGACACTCTGCTGCTACACGTTTTGCCATTTCACTAATCCACCACTTAGCCATCGACACTTCTTTTACTACCTTTTTACCGGCAATATGTTTGGCAGCGAGATTATTGAGATAATTACGCCCGATATCAATCTCCGTTGCCATTTCAGCCAATTTGAATTGCGTATTCTGGAAGTCGGCAATAGTGTGGTTAAAAGCTTTTCTCGTTTTGACATACTCCCTTGTTATACGGAACATTTCCTCTGCTTCTATTTGAACCTCTATGGCAACTAATAACCGTTCCTGCTGCAGCTTATCCATCAAGTAATAAAAGCCTTTGCCTTCCTCGCCTAGCAAATTTGAAACTGGAACCTTCGCATCTTCAAAGATAAGTTCACCTGTATCAGAAGAATGCATTCCGATTTTACTTAGCTTCTTTCCTCTTTTAAAACCAGGTGTCCCGGTCTCAACGACGATTAAACTAATTCCTCTATGTGCTGGGCTTGCTGCTGGATCCGTTTTACAGACCACTACCACGTAATCTGCATTGATGCCATTTGTGATGAAGGTTTTCTCCCCATTCAAGATATAATAATCGCCTTCTTTGCGAGCTGTTGTTCGGATGCCAGCTAAATCTGAACCGGCTCCTGGCTCCGTCATTGCAATGGCCGAGATATATTCTCCGCTTACACTCTTAGGTAGCCACTTCATCTTTTGCTCTTCAGTTCCATACTGCTCGATATAAGGGACAACGATGTCTGAATGCAACACAATCCCGCTTGCAGGTCCTGCACCTACACGTTCCAATTCCTCTCCCAGAATCATGGAGTACCCAAAATCAAGCCCTAAACCGCCATAGGCTTCACTTACCATTGGACATAAGAAGCCGTTTTCCCCTAACTTCCTCCAAAACGCCCTTGGCACTTCCCTATGTACTTCCCATTCTTCGAAGAAAGGATAGGCATCCTTTTCCAGCATTTTTCTTAATGCGCTTCGAAACATTTCATGCTCTTCTGTAAAGATATCCCCCAACATTCAAATCCCCCATCCAGAACTTAGAATTTTCTGAAAACATAAGTAAATTTTATCAATCTATAATGAAACTTTCAATAAAACATTTTAGTGTTTTACTAATCTTAATAGAATATATTTGCATAAAGCAGAAAATATATCAAATTCATCAAATGAGATTCTACTTAAAACAAGAAGGGTTCTATCTAGAAGAGGCCACGTAGTACATGAAGAAAGTTTGGAAATAAAAAAGCCACCCAAGTTAAATACTTGAATAGCTCCATTATATTTGGCGTTGGCTTAATTATGCCGTTTTTCGTCCGGGGATTCTTTTCTGAACACCTCTGTGAGTAATTCGTCATCTTCGGCCTTCACTCGTTTGTTTAACTCCTCTACTGGAATCGAATCAACTGTTTGCATATCCTCATGTAAATCAAAAAGACTGATATTATCTGAGTCCACCATATCCGGCTTGTCCTTGGCGGGTAAATCTGCAAACACTTTTTTTGACTCAGGTAAAGAATCCATATTTTTATTCATCTTCACACACTCCTTTTCCTTAGTGTGTGACTCGAGACTAAAGTTATTCTTCCAAAACGACTGTAGCGCAACTCATTAAACATCAAATTTTTCAGTTACCCACTGGCAGAACAGCTCATAATCATGATTCACCTGTTCTTTATATGCAACAGCTGCAAAAATGATTTGATTATAGAATGTTTCAATATCATCGCCGATCGCTTCTAAAATCTCCTCTTCACTTTCGTGGTTAAATAATTCATGTACTGCATCCACATCTGCACGGGCGTGGATTTTCGCAGTCACTTTCCCCATAATTTCCAATGTAGAATCGAAATCTTTCGTTGTCGCTAATTGTGTAGCTTTTACTTTCTTTTTATACGGAGACCTTTCACGAACATAAAATTCGCGCCCATTAATTGTTAAGTACCCAAGATATGGATCTTCAAGATGGTGCATCGCTTTTTGTGTTTCAACCACTCGTTTTCCTTGATGCCCATACTTGTCCCAGAATTTTTCATTGTATGGTAAAAAATAAGCCGGCACCGGTGTTCGAACTTCTTTTACTTCCAGCACTAAATCATCTTCACCGTGTTCATCACTATTGCCTTCCACCAATATATAGTATCGATCCAATCCAATGGAGGCTGTTCCTGTCCCATGCTTGACTGCTATATCTTTAATCGAATAGAAAGCTACATCCTTTTTCTTCTCCAAATCCATAGAATTTAAATAACTCTCGGTTAAAGCTTCAAGTAAATCACGTTCTTGTACGCTGACAGGCTCAATCTCTTCAGACCAAGCAAAGACTCGTTTTCCATCCTCATTAATAATTGTAATATCATTAAGTAGATGGTCTCTTTGTCGTTTCTCGAGTTTTTTAAGCACCTTTTTTACAGGACCTTTTGTATTTTCAACAGTAAAAGCTAAAGTAAATGGATTGTCTTTTCCTTTTACAAACCTCGTTAATTGATCATAGTAAGCTTCTAGAAATGTATTAATTCTTTCCTTTTGTTCTTCAACTGTCAGCCCTTGCGCCTCGCAATATAAAGCCGTACTTACAGCCATACGTAGAAGATCATATAAATAAGAGCCTATGTAGCCCTCATCGAAATCATTCACATCATATACGATTTCTCCTTCTTCATTTTGAAAAGCACCGAAATTGTCCATATGTAGATCGCCTTGAATCCACGTTGGTTTGTCTGCATCTGTATGAAAAGAAAAAGGAATCTTGGTAATATCATAGTAATATAAATAAGCGCTTCCTCTAAAGAATCGGAAAGGACTCTCCATCATTTTTTGATACTTCATCCTTCTCTTTTCAACAGCAAGTCCCATACTTTGCTCATCAAATTCATTTAAAATCGTCTCCATATGGTGTTTACGAAGCACTTCTCGTGTTTCTTTTACTCGGTTTAATAAACTTTCCAAATAATCCTCTCCCCTACTTACGATCTAGCTATTGATAATTCTATTATAGACCTATTCAGCAAATTAATTTGTAAGAATATGTATGAGATAATAAAAAAGAACCCAGCTTCTGAGTTCTTTTCACTTGCTATTTCAACTTCAAAACGTAAGAGTAAATGCTTTTACAACAATTCCATCATCTAATGGAACAAAGTCATTTTCCGGAACACGTTTAAAACCTAGACTTGTATATAGTTTCACTGCCGACTCCATATAATCTGCAGTGTGCAAGCCAAGCGCAGAGTACCCTTTTTTCTTTGAGCGTTCAATACATTCCTGAACCAATTCCTTTGCTGCCCCTTTTCCTCTGGCTTTAGGCGATACGGCTAGCATTCTTAACTCGGGGTGCTTTAGCTGTCCTTCTACTAATCCTTTATAGGCTTCGATTTCGGGTGAGAATAGCGCAACTGTCCCCACAACTTCACCATTTAACTCCGCTACCATCAGTTCCACACCTTCTTGGTTTTCTTCATCTGAAAGAATCGACTGTTTCAATGCCTCCCAATGCCCCTGTGGAATTTTTTTCGCATGCTCTGCGTAAGACTCGATTCGCAAGTCTTTAATTTGTTGAAATTCTCCCTTTCCTGCATCCCTTATTAACATTTGCTTCTCCTTTTGTTCTTATCTTTCACCAATAAGAAACTTTTCGTTTTTTCCACTGATTTTTTCACGATGATGCGGCGTATTAATGCTCGTTAAATCTGGACCCTTCGGTAAAATATTTAAGCTTTTTTGATCATCGCTAGCGATATGATTTGATAAGTGATAGTGCATTTTGATGGCTTTAAAGTCAGTAGTATCTCCAAATCCTGGCGTTTGATATAAGTCTTTTAAATAGCCCCATAAATTTGGGAAATCGACAATTCGATTGCGATTTGCCTTAAATGCCGAATAATATGCAACATCAAAACGGACTAATGTAGAATAAAGGCGCACATCTGCATCTGTAATATAATCCCCTAGTAGAAAACGACGCGTTGCAAGACGCTCTTCTAGCTCATCCAATCGATTGAACAATAGATCATATGCTTCTTCATAGGCTTCCTGAGATCTTGCAAATCCACATTTATATACCCCATTATTTACTTCGTGAAAAATCACGTCACTTATAGCATCAATTTCCTCACGTAATTCTTCCGGATATAAAATTGGGGCATTTTCTTTATGAAACGGTGCCCACACTGTTTCGAAATAATTCGTTAGACGGAAATAATCATTATTCACTACTTTTTTCTCTTTTACATCGACGATCGCAGGAACGGTTGGTCGTCCCTCATAGCTGGGATCTGTATTTAAATAGACTTCACTTATATATTGAATACCTAGAACAGGATCCTTATTACCTTCATCAAGTGAAAATTCCCAGTCTACACGTGGTATTTGAGGACGCATTGCACTTGCCGTTCCTAAGCTGATTACATCCTCCAATCCAAGAACTCGGCGAACAATAACAGAACGATGGGCCCAAGGACAAACTGGCGACCATAATAATCGATAACGACCTGCCTCTATCGGAATTTCTCCTGGGGCACTTCCAAATGGAGTAGTAAAGCGATTTTTTTGACGATTAAATTTCCCAGTTTCATCGACTTCTGTAGGTTTTTTACTTTTTTCCATTATGTATCACCTTTTTCCTCTGCATGATGACTAAATTTTAATATGTAAAAATTCTGATTTCAATTTATTTGATTATAATAAAAGGCGACCAACTAAATAATGGTCACCATTTTTCAAGTTTAGCTAAGAGGATGGATTTGCTTTTTAACTTCATCCACATTTGTATCGCTAAACATTTTTGTATTTTTACCACCAGTTCCAGCTAGGTACTCCATCACTTCTTTGTACGACATACCTGATTCTGCATTTTTTCTTTTCACTTCTTCAATATCTGTGCCAGCCACTGTAAACTGCCCTTCTTGCATGTTAACGCTCCTTTCCATGTATATAAATACTTAAACTGTACAAAATAGTCCTAATCCACATATATAAATAAAACGCCCCTAAAAAGAGGCGTCTTTACTTAGTTAAAAATTATTTTTCCCTTGCTGTGCTTGCTGGTTTTGACGTTTTACTTCTGCAATGTCTGTACCAGTAACTGTTTTTCCGGCTTGAGGCCCGCTCGTAGATGGAACATTAAATGGACCTGCTTCTTGGGCAATTTCTTCTCTTACCTTCTGGATATCCGTACCCGATGCCGTTTTACCTGCACCAAAGGAACCCGAAGATGGAGCAGAAGAGAATGACTTACCAAAAGGACCCGCCTCCTGTGCGATCTCCTCTCTTACCTTCTGGATATCTGTACCTGATGCTGTTTTCCCGCCAAAAGACTGGGGGGCTGAACTTGAAGAGAAAGGTTTATTAAAAGGGCCTGCCTCCTGTGCAATTTCTTCTCGTACCTTCTGTGGATTAGTTCCAAATGAAGTACCAGAAGAACCTTGTGCATTTTGGCGTTTAACTTCCTCAATATCTGTACCTGCTGATGTGAAACGTTTACCATTATTATTTTCCATGTCAAAAACACCTCCAAAAATGTTATGCCTTTATCATGTCAAAGAACCGATATTATTATGAGCACAATAATTTTATTTCTTTTGTATAATTTCTTGTCTTCTATCCGCCTCCATCCCCGCTTGAAGTTTTCTTTTTTATAAAGTACATTAAAAGAAAAGTAATAAATTTCCATGTATGAAGGTGAAGCAATGAAATATGCTCTTTTAGGGGATCTACATTCAAATATCGATGATACAAAAGCCGTTTTACAACATATCGCTGAGATTGCGCCTGATTCCATCCTGATTGGTTTAGGTGACCTTTACGAATGCTTAATCGGCAAGAAAAAAGCATTAACCATTTCAAATGCTCCTTTAAAAGCAGCTGCGATTATAGAGGATGATTTTGAAGAATTACTAACGTTTCCCTCGATCCGGGGAAATCAGGAGGAAAGAATAACAAGTGTTACAGGTATTAAGCGTTTTGCTGCACTACCTGAAAAATTTGTGATTGGAGATGCTACCTTAATACATGGTCACCAGATAGAATGGGACAAGCATTGGGAGCCAGTCAATGCAAACACCATTGAAATAGATACTTCCCTTGTCTTTTTTGGTCATAGCCATAGAAGTGGCATCTATCAGGATTACAAAAAAATCCAGGAACCCATCCAATTCGGCAATGAAATTCAATTGCCTAATAATAATTTTTGGATTAACGTCGGGTCTGTCGTAGATAATCGCGAATGGTGTTTATATGATAGTGAAAAACGTTCCATCATTTTTATGAAGGTGTTTCATTAAAATTGGCAATAGGTAAGATGCATAGGGGCACGGGATATTCCACAAGACACAAAAATAAGCACCTGAAAAATAGGTGCTTTCCTCTTTAAGCCATTATTTTGAATGAATGCCATTCCATTCAGTTGCTAAAATCCCATAGACAGCATGGTCAACGAAATGATTATAAAGCCATTCTGCTTGTCTGATTGTTCCTTCATATACAAAACCTAAACGTTCCGGAACGCTTCTGCTTTTTTGATTTTCCACGGCAGCTCGAATTTCCACTTTATTAAGCTTCAAGTGATGAAGAGCGTAGTCAGTCAATGCTTTGGCAACCTTGGTCATGATCCCATTTCCTTGATGCTCTTCGCCGAGCCAATAACCAATATAAGCCGTTTTGTTGGACCAATTGATATGATTGAAGCCTGCTATTCCAACAATTTCTCCCTTGTACAAAATTACTGTATTCAAGCAATTGTTTTCTGCAAACCCCTTTAAACTTACTTTGATATATTCCTTCGTATCCTCCACCGTTGTCGTGAAATCCAGCCAAGGTAACCATTCCTTTAAATACTCTCTTGAGTTGTCCGTCAGCTCGAAAACTCTTTGTGCATCATTCATCTCAATCAATTTTAAGGAAACATTTTCATCGATCTTATTTATAAACATAAACTTTCCTCCTATTTTTCGTTTGTATGATTTTACCATATCAATTGTAAGGGTCAACCACATTTTTCTATCGGTTTCGGGGGTTTTGGGGGTTGGGGAAAGAAAGTTTT
>DAMDNS010000119.1:0-7231 GCA_032083605.1 Ureibacillus sp. | reverse complement strand
CCAAGCCTGGTTGAAGGCAATGGAGCTATGTGTGCCAGCTGCTACATTATCGGGCCTTTCATTATCCGGACCGGAGCTTTTCAACAATATGAAGCCTCTTGAAGATCAGCAATTAGGTGGAGTTTTAATGAAAATCATTCAAGAGATTATCTTTGGTATTGTGTTAGCTATCGTATTTAGAAAATGGTGGATTCAAGAAAAGAAAGATGATAAAGAGATTACAGAAAATGCATTAAAAGACTTTCAAGCTAAAAAACAAAGTCAGCAATTCTAATTTTTTTACTGGAAACTGACAGCATCATATGCTGTTCTTTATGAAAGATATAGATTACTAAATGATGGGAGAATGTAAAATGGGTGTACCTATTCTACCTACAATTAGTACTTCATTTATTGTTATTAGTGCTGTGTTAGTCGCAATTGGATGGGGTCTAATTTATAAGAAAAATATTGAAGCGCATAAAAAGGTCATGATCGCTGCTGGAGTATCAGCTTTAATCTTCTTTATCATTTATGCTTCCAGAACAGTTTTTATCGGTAATACTTCATTTGGCGGACCTGATGATTTAAAAGGATATTACACATTCTTTTTAATTTTCCACATAATTTTAGCAACTGTTGGTGCAGTATTTGGTGTTGTTAGTATTATGACGGGTTTAAAAACGAAGTTAAGTATTCACCGAAAAATTGGTCCAATTACAAGTATCATTTGGTTCTTCGTAGCTATTACTGGAGTGGCAGTATATCTACTATTGTATGTAATCTACCATGGTGGAGAAACTACATCTCTTATCAAAGCCATACTTGGGTTTTAATTTAGAATGAAAACAGCCTTTAAGCTTGTCTTATAAGGTTGTTTTTTCTTTTTCAAAAACTTTTTGCAATTAGAAAAAGGACATGGAAAGCTTGTCCATGTCCTTTAGCCGTTCTTATAATTACGCTTCGATACCGAAAGCAGCAAATTCTTTTTTAACATTTGCCAGGATTTGTTCACATTCTGTTACAAGGTGTTTTGGGAATACCTCGTCTTCACCGTACTCAACACCATGTGGATAGTAGTATTTACCAAGTGCAGGTTTAGCGATTTTAAGTATTGCTGTGCGATTTCCAACGTCTCCTGAAATAGCTGAGCAGAACACGCGTAAGTAGTAGCGACCTTCTTTAAGATCGAAACGTTTGTCGAAAGTCATGCGGTCATAATCCCAACCACCATGGCATTCTAGACCGTTTTTTTCCATAACGCTTACAAGTAGCTCCTGTTCAGCAGTTATATTTTCAAGTGTTTTGTTATCGAAATACATAAAAAAAATCCTCCTTTAGCTAAATCGTACATTAAGTATACGCTCATTTTTTATAATAGAGCAAAATTTCTTTTGTTGCAATGGCAACATTGTGTCAACCACCATATTATTGATATAATGGTACTAATAAATTAAAAGGATAGAAAACGTAATGAAAACTCTCTTTCGAATATTAATTGTCCTTACTTTTCTTGCAATTATCTTTTTTTATTCTTCAACCTCAGATAATTATGAACCTTTAGAAGGGCCAAATTCTACATCACAAATCATTCCAAAAACGAATAGTGAACAAGACATTACAGAAGATTCCTTACCACGTCCTGCAGAAGGATTATCAACATTGATCGGGCAAAGCAGCAAAGAGCTAGTTAAGCTTTACAACGAACCTGCACGTCTCGATAAATCCGCCTATGGCTATGAATGGTGGATATATAATCAGAATCCAAGTCAATTTATGATGTTCGCAGTTGCTGGTGGTATAGTCACACAGGTTTATACAAATGCAGAAGATTTGGATATTAGGCCATACAAAATTGGACAATCACTCGAGGACATTTACAGTATGACCATTATTGAATCAGAAGTTAATGCAACCATCAATGATAATATCTATACCTTTACCATGAGTGAAGATGATATGAACACCAGGATTCTAACCAAATTTGATAATATATTTGCACAGCTTTATATTGATAGCGAAACTGGTCTGCTGAGCGGAATTCGATTTATGGATACGAGAACTTTGGTCATCCATCGTCCATATGAGATGTCCTTTGTTGGTGAGCTGTTATCTCCTCCAAGTCCAACTTCCTATTTAATAGAAGAAAGTAATAAATCAAATGCGGTTCAACTATATGATTTACTAAATGTATTTCGTGTAAACAATGATTTGCCAATTCTTTCTGATCATGCAGCAGTATCCTTGGTTGCTATGGAGCATAGTGAGGATATGTACACCCAGAGCTATCTGTCCCATGATTCACCAACGAAGGGTTCATTAAACGAAAGATTAGACAATGAAGAAATCGAATATAAGAATGCGGAAGAAAATATTGCCACTTCCTATATTGATTCGATCGAAGCTGTCCATGGCTGGTTAAACTCGACAACCCACAGAAAATACATGCTGGATGAAGCATACACTAGCGTAGGGTCGGGTGCGTTTGTGAATTATTATACGCAGATATTTATTGAAGAAGAAATCAATGAAATTGAAGAATAAGGTGTTATTAACCTCTTTGCCCGAGTAAATTGGCATAGAGGTTCTTTTTTATTTAAGGATAAGAAATGATAAGACTTCCTTAGCAGATCGGCAAGTATAAATTTTCGTAGTTCGCCGTCAATCGATTTTCTCCATTAGGGCAATAAATGATTTTTCTAATCCGTCTAAATGCAAATGGGGCTTATCGCTATGGGTCATTTCTAAAGCAGCGATTCCACCAAAGGAAAAATTTAAAGCCCACACAAATTTTAGTGTCACTATTGAAACCTAGGCATAAAATAGGGAAAAGGAGTGACAACTTGCAATTAGCTGAAATTTTGAAAGAATGGCCATGTACAGTCAAGGGTGGTTCTATTCGAGTTGAAGTTACTGGAATTGAGGATTATGCACAGGGTGTTAAAGAAGGCGATTTATTCATCGTACGTAAAGGTCGAAATTCAGATGGATTAAAATATGTCGATATGGCAATAAAAAATGGGGCAGTTGGAATCGTTATAGAGGATGAAAAGCAGTTAGATTCATTAAAATTGACAGTTCCTGTCATTTGGGTTCCGAATGTCTTGAAATTTATGTCATATGGTGCAGCAAAACTAAATCGATTCCCGGCAGATGCAATGCAGGTTATTGCTATTACAGGTACGAACGGAAAAACAACAGTGAGTCACTTTATCGGACAGCTACTACACGCACTACATAAAAATGTAATCGTCATAGGTACAAACGGAATCTACATTAACGGCGTGGAAGTAAAATTGGATTACGAGCATTTAACTACACTTCAGCCTAAGCATCTACACAAAATTTTAAAAATAGCTGTTAGTCGTGGTGTAGAGTATGTTGTCTTAGAGGCTTCTTCAATGGGACTTTCCAAGCATCGACTGGATGATTGTTCGATTGATATTGGGGTATTCTTGAATTTAGCCGAGGACCATATCGAAGATCACGGCTCCTATGAAAAATATAAAGCTGCAAAACAACTTCTTGCTACTCTGTCCGATCAGCTTGTATTAAATGGGGACGATTCCTTCTGTCGAACAGTCGGTCTACAAGCGAAAAAGAAAAAAGCTTATTTTGGTTTAGGAAATCGAGTGGATTACCAACTGCAGCTTCTTGCAGAAGGGTTAACTACTTCAACCTGCTGTCTACAAAGCAATAAGGGGCAGAAGGTGTTCTCGATTCCTTTTGTTGGCGAGCATCATTTACAAAATACAATTGCTGCAATCACAACCGTAAGTGAGCTAGGTTTCCCTATTGAGGATATTTGTGATGTAGTGGAGAAACTGTCATTGCCTAATGGTCGATTAGAATCCATTGAAAATACTCTGGAGCTGGATATTTATATTGATTATGCCCACACAGAAGCAGCTTTAAGAGCAGTTTTGCAAACATTGAATAAAACCGTTAAGCGAGATCTAATAGTGGTGTTTAGCTGTGGTGGGGACCGAGATAAGCATAAAAGAATCAAGATGGGGGCAGTAGCCTCAAAATACGCTGACATGATCTATTTAACAACGGATAACCCTCGCAGTGAAGATCCTGAGCTCATTAATGCACAGATTGCAGCAGGCTTTACCCCAAAGCAGCAGTACGAAATGATTTTAGATCGAGGCAAAGCGATTGAAACAGCTATTCGTCACGCAAAACCTGGAGACACCATTTTGATTGCAGGAAAAGGTCATGAAACTACCCAAACTATGGGTTCATCCATAATCGAATTCTCCGATTTTGACAGTGTAAAACAGGCACTCGAAAAATTACAAACAGATCATGTGGAATAAGATATAATGCCCCAGATGTTTGGTATCCCAAGCTTCTGGGGCATTCATGCTGTCATTTCTTGTATATACCTACAAGAAAATTCAATTAGCCCATTAAAATTTAACACTTCTGAATTCAAAGTTCCTATTATTTCTGCTATTATTGATATAGTAGATTGGAGGAAGTAATGATGATAATGACATCAGAATGGGCCTTCATTTTAGATGAAGCAGATGAATTAAGTGCAATGATCCTTTCTTCAGAACAAGCTCAAAAATTACGAAATGCATATAATGATGTTTACTGGGATGAAGATCTCGTTCATCAAATAAATGTTTTTAATCGCATGAAAGAACAATATGAGGATGTACAACGATTTGGGAAGTATCATCCTGATTATCATACAATAATGAAACAAATCCGCCAGCAAAAAAGAAGTCTAGATCTAGATGAACGTGTGGCGAGTTTAAAGATAGCAGAAAACGATTTTCAAGATATGCTGGATGAAATAAGCCTTATCATCGGAAAGTCCGTTTCTGAAGCTGTTAAAGTACCAGTAAGCAATCCATTCTTTGCAACAAGCGGTTCTTCTTGTGGAACAGGCTGTGGCACAGGTGGAGGCTGCTCTTGCTCAGCTTGATGATTGAACCATCTCTCTTGGTTGGGAGATGGTTTTTTCTTTGTGAAGGAACTCATAAAATTTTGCGTAGTGGATAAATTTTTGATACCAACATCTTAAGTGCGCTTTTTCAAAAGGAGATATTCAGTGGAAACAATATAGAATTTATTACCTTTAGGGGTCAAGAGGGTTCGTTCATACATATAGGTTGCGAAGTCAGGTTAAGCAACTGATCCGATACATAGACGGAAAAATTCCGCTTAATTAGAAAATAATATTAAAAATAGCTTAGATAGACGGAGATATTCCGCCTATCAATCCGAAAAAAGCGAAAATAAAGGATTGTTTTATGAATAGTCGGAAATTCTACCCTTAATTACTCCTGATACGAGGTCCATTCTGCATATAACCGGAAAAATGCCGCTTATTTACTTTTGAGGAGAATTATATTTATTATAGCCATTTATAAAAAGAGGATTAATTTTAAAGATTTCCTAAGGCGGGGGGTCTACACACACAAGCAGCTCGAGCCAAACCTTTAGGTTCCTTCCAACCCATTTGAAATAAAGTAAATTCATCAAGGTTCAGGCACTTTATTTTTCTTGTTTGGATAGTGGTGAAGTCGAATTGCTGCAAACGTTCTAGAAGCAACCCCGAAAAAAAGCATATTAGAACGAAATCCTACATGATCCTACCGCATTGCAAATTTACCAATTGAACGATTCCTCGCCGCAGCATTTCAGCATAAAAAACCTCGCAGACAAAATTCTGCGAGGGAGGAAAAAAGCTATTCAGCTTCATTATTATTTTCGTCCTGAATGCTTTGCAGCACGGTCATTGCGATATCTGGGCGGTCTGTGATGATACCTTTAGCGCCATTTTCGATTAAGCTTCGTATTGTGTCCTCATCATCTATCGTCCAGTAGTGGACAGGGATGTTAAGCTTTGTCAGGAAAGCGATGAATCTTGGTGAATCAAGAGAAACAACGCCATGCTTAATCGGGATCTGGAATACATCTACTTTTGGGTGATACAGATGGCCAAATTGACTTGTGAAAGCAGTAAAGGCTTTACGAACATCATTTTCACCAGCACCCAATGCAACACGGTTTTGTGCATATAAATTGAATCGATCCACTTGCTCGCTATAAAAGCTTGTAATCACGACACGATTATATGCTTCAAATTCTTCAATCAGTCGCCATAATTTAGACGGCATTAGGCTACCCTCATACGTATCGGGATGATCCTTAATATCGATATTAATATACAAATTAGGGAAAACTTCGAAAAGCTCTCGCAAGCTTACGATTTCTGCTTTTTCTTCTTTATAAGGGAAGTTTCCATCCAAATCCTCAAATTGATATCCAAAATTTAACTGTTTCAGTTCATCTAGAGTGAAATCTTTTACAGAACCAGTGCCATCACTCGTACGGTCTACTGTTTCGTCATGGAAAACAACAATTTCTTCGTCTTTTGTTAAGCGTATATCAATTTCAAAACCATCTACTCCTAGAGCTTGTGCTTTTTCAAAAGCAACCATTGTATGCTCGGGGGCTAAAGCTGAGCCTCCGCGGTGTGCAAGCACAATTGGTCGCCCGTAATGTAATACTTCCTTGTCTTCTCTTTTTTGAGGCTTGATGATGGCTTTACTGCCAGCCCAAGCTGCTGCACTGGCAGCTGCAATAGCAATGGCTACTTTTGTTTTTTTACCCATGGAAATCCTCCTTAAATCCAACCTGTCTTCAATCGTATTCTTCAACTTGCTTTTATAATCTAATTTTCATTATTTTAGTGGGGGGTGCCCCCGTACTAGAAATCCATTGACAACTCTTAAATATAGAAGAGTTGAGATTTTCTGCTACTGTGTTGTTAGAATAATAGCTTACAGATTCCTGTTTAATTGTCGTGATAATTATGACTTAAGTAAATTTAAATGAAAGTAAAAGAATTGTAAACTCTCTAAAAAGATTATAACGGAAATTCTTAGCTTGTGTCACTAAACTCTGTTGCTATCAAAATTGACATTATGGTATTCTTTTATGTAAGAAATGAGGGAATTGAAATGCAAGAGCGACAAGGGTTAATTGTATACATTCATCAGTTGAAGCATGCAAAAAGTTTAAGAAAATATGGACATGTACATTATATTTCTCGAAAGTTAAAATATGTTGTGATTTATTGTAATCGTCAAGAAATTGAAGGCACGATAAATAAAATACAACGCCTTCCTTTTGTGAAAGACGTTGTAGAATCGTTTCGTCCATTCTTGAAAACTGAGTTTGAAAATGCCAAACCAGATAAGGCGAAAGAATACGATTATAAAGTAGG